>DATGRU010000181.1:0-13740 GCA_035303295.1 Paenalcaligenes sp. | reverse complement strand
GGTGCTGAAATCAGAACTGCGCAGGGGGGCCACTAAAGCCGTTCGCGGTGTATTGGGTTCGTTATTAAAAACTAGGCGTTAAGGAGCACCATGCCTAAGGTTATTATTGCCGCGGGTTCACCCACCGTGAATCAAAAATGGGTCGAGGCGTTTGCCGCGCTAAATCCGCATTGGTCGGTCTACGCATGGCGGGAAGGTCAAGCTGAGGATTTGGCAGATTACGCTGTGGTTTGGCAGCCCTCGGCAGAGTTATTCCAGCAGCAAACAGCGCTTAAAGCGGTGTTTAATTTGGGTGCTGGGGTGGATGCTTTAAATCTAGAAATCTTTCCTACGCATTTGCCGATTTACCGTTTGGAAGACGCAGGCATGGCGCATCAGATGGCTGAGTATGCGGTGTACGGTGTATTGCACGCTACAAAACGCTTTGCTGTGTACGAGCAGCAGCGTGTAGCCAAGCAATGGAAGAAAACAGCTCCTGTGTATCGGGACGAATACCCCATCGGCGTGATGGGAATGGGTGTGATCGGACAACAGGTAGTGAAAGCGTTGACAGCGTTGGGCTATCCATTGCATGTGTGGACGCGTACAGCTCGTGACGTTGAAGGCCTAAACACCTACCACGGCCCAGCTCAATGGGACTCGTTTCTTCAGCACAGTCGTATCCTCATTAATGTTCTGCCGCTAACGAACGAGACGCGTGGAATTTTGAATGCACAGGCCTTTGCCCAGCTGTTGCCGGATGCTTATTTAATCAATATGGCACGCGGAGCGCACATTGTTGATGACGACTTGCTGCAGGCTATCGAAACGGGTCAGCTTAGTGGTGCATTACTGGATGCGTTTACCATCGAGCCTTTGCCTGAATCGCATCCCTTTTGGCAGCAACCGGCTATTCAGATCACACCCCACATTTCAGGCATGACCATCATTCCCGAGACCGTTCGCCAACTTTCTAAAAAGCTCAACGATCTTGAGCAGTCGTTGCCGGTTACCGGTTTAGTAAAACGCGAGTTAGGTTACTAACCCTGTTTTGAGGGGTTCAGAGTTCAGACGAATAATGTAGATGAAGTGAAATAAGGAGAAATTCATGTCACAACAAGTGAAAGCCATTCGCCTCGAAGAGAATGGTGGTCCCGAAGTTTTACAGTGGCAAACCATACAGTTAGATGCCCCCGGGCCCGACGAGGTGTGTGTACGCCACAAAGTGATTGGGCTTAATTTTATTGATATTTACTGCCGTAGCGGCTTGTATCCCAGTCCGCTACCCCATGGTCTAGGCTTTGAGGCGTCGGGTGTAGTGGAGGCAGTAGGTGCCAATATACGTCACGTGAAGATCGGTGATCGGGTGGCGTATGGTCAGGGCCCTTTGGGCGCTTATTCTGAAGCACGCAATATCCCGGGTGATCGCGTGGTGAAGCTGCCTGATGAGGTTAGTTTCGAAGAAGCGGCCGTGGTAATGTTGAAAGGGCTGACTGTGCAGTATTTGTTCCGTGAGGTGTATCGCCTAAAAGAAGGGGAAACGGTACTGTTTCACGCAGCAGCAGGGGGTGTGGGCTCCATTGCATGTCAGTGGGCAAAAGCCTTAGGCGTAAAGTTGATCGGTACGGTATCCAGCGAGGAAAAAGCGGCTGCAGCTAAAGCGAACGGCGCGTGGGAGATCATTAATTACAGTCACGAGAATGTAGTTGATCGGGTGCGCGAGCTAACTGACGGTCAGATGGTGCCAGTCGTTTACGATGGCGTGGGCCAAGCCACATGGGAAACCTCACTTAAATGCTTACAGCCTCGGGGTTTAATGGTCAGTTTTGGTAATGCATCGGGCCCGGTCACTGGGGTTAATTTAGGTGTGTTGGCGCAACATGGCTCGCTGTATGTGACCCGTCCTACCTTATCGACCTTTGTACCCACGCTTGAAACCATGCAAGCGGCGGCGGATGAAGTGTTTGATTTAGTGAAAGAAGGCAAGATTAAGGTTGAGATTGGGCAGCGTTATGCCTTACATGAAGCCGCTAAAGCGCATGAAGAGTTAGCATCGCGCAATACGATGGGGGCGTCCATCTTCACCTTGGAATAAGGTATTACTGGTTTAAGTTAGGCTAAAAAAAAGCCGTTTTAGTGAAGCAAAATGCTTTCTAAAACGGCTTTTTAGCGTAAGCGCTGCTGCGTTTAGCTAAACATGCACTGGCTTAATCGGCCAAGTGATAGCGCTGAATGCGTTCCACTTCGTTTTTTGAGCCTAACACCACGCCAGTGCGTTGGTGTAATTGGGTAGGTTGAATATCTAAAATACGATTTGCGCCATCTACCGCCGCACCCCCAGCTTGCTCAATAAGCAGGCTCATGGGGTTGGCCTCGTACATTAAACGCAGCTTGCCATGACGTACCGATTCACGTTTATCGCGAGGGTAGAGGAACACACCGCCACGCGTAAGAATGCGATGCACATCCGCAACCATGGAAGCGATCCAGCGTGTATTGTAGTTTTTGCCCAGTGGGCCTTCAGTACCGGCTAAACACTCGTCAATATAGCGTTTAACGGGGGCTTCCCAGTGGCGCATATTCGACATATTGATGGCAAACTCGCTGCTGTCTTCAGGTATGCGAATGCTTTCATCGGTCAGAATCCACGTACCGGTTTCGCGATCTAAGGTGAAGCCCACCACGCCCGAGCCTAAGCTAAGAATCAGCATGGTTTGCGGGCCATAAATGGCGTAACCGGCAGCCACTTGTTCAGTACCCGGTTGCAAGAAGTCGGCTTCCTGAATGTCGCGATCTTTGGCATCGCTGGGTAGGCGTAATACCGAAAAAATCGTGCCAATAGAAACGTTGACGTCGATATTCGACGAGCCATCTAAAGGGTCAAATAACAAGAGGTACTCGCCTTTGGGTAAATGGCGTGGAATAGGGTGTAACTCATCCATTTCCTCGGATGCCATGGCGGCAAGGTGGCCACCCCATTCGTTCGCTTCCAGAAGGATTTCGTTAGAGAGTACGTCTAGCTTTTTCTGTACTTCACCCTGTACGTTTTCTGTCGATAGGCTACCCAGCACCCCACCCAAAGCGCCTTTGCTGACTGCATGGCCAATAGCTCGGCAGGCCCGTGAAACGGTCTCGATCAGCAAGCGTACATCGGCCGTGACGGCGGCGTTTTGACGCTGTTGTTCAACCAGATAATGCGTTAGGTTCTTTTTCAAGATGAACTCCGGAAACATCAGATAGTAAGGGCTTTATTTATAATTTCGGCCACATTGGCGGATTGAGCCTGCGCTTGGATGCGTAGCAAGGCTTCGTGTAGCTGGCTGCGATAAGGTTCGGCGTATTGTGACCAATTGTCGAAAGTACGCGCCAGTCGGGCAGCAATTTCAGGGTTCAGTTGATCAAGTGCTATAACTTGTTCCGCCCAGAATGCATAGCCTGCGCTAGAGTGTACTCCCATGCTGTTGTTTATGCAGAATTGGAAGATCAATGCGCGAGCCCGATTAGGGTTGCGTAAGGTAAATGCAGGGTGCAGCATCAACGATTTCATGGTGTCTACATTGGTGCTGGGGGCGCATGCTTGTAAACCGAACCATTTATCCACGACTAAGGGGTCATGTTGCCACGCTTCATAAAAGTGGACGCAGGCCTCACCACTTAGGCTTTCATCGTAATAATTAACCAGTGCTTGCAACGCGGCGAAGCGGTCGGTCATGTTGTGGGCGTCGTGATATTGCTGCATAGCCAGTTCATAAGCACCGTTTTCATTTGCCGCGGCCAAATAAAGTAAGGCTAAGTTTTTCAATGCCCGCTTGCCTGCAGCGAGGGCATCGGGGCTATAGGGTGCGGTTGGTTCATGCAAGGCGCTATATTGCTCTTGCCAAAGTGGGGCAAGCGCTGTGCCTAAATGCTGCTGTAGGGCCAGTCGGGCTTGGGCCGTTGCAACCGGGGCAATGGGGCGTTGCAAGCTTTGTAGTTCTCGCGTTGTAGGCAAACTGAGTGCGCGTGAAAGAAAGGCGGGGGAAAGCGTCTTATCGCCCAGTAGTGTACGGAATACCTGAATAACGGCTTCCTGATTACGACGGCTGGCTTCGCTGTCCGCGTCTAAGGCTGCACTTAACAGTGCCCGTTTCACAATGGCTTGTACGGCTTCCCAGCGGCCAAAAGCGTTGCTATCGTGCTCAGCTAATAGTTGTAGCTGGTCTGCGCTGCGTTCAATGTGCACCTCTACCGGCGCAGAAAAGTCACGTAGCACCGATAACACTGGCTCGTGATCCACGTCATGAAATACCCAGGTGTGCTCGGCGGTGTCCAGCTCTAATAGGAACTCATCGGCGGTTTGCGTATCAAGACGTGCGCTTAGCTGCTGGCCTTCAGGCCCTACCATACCAATTTTAATGGGTATGAGCAGTGGCGGTTTGGTGATGCTTTGGTCTTGCACACGCTCAATGCCGACCACTGGATTTTCCTGACGAATCTGTACCGAATACTGTTTGCTGCTCGCTTCATAGTGGGTGGTGACATAAATCTTCGGTGTTCCAGCTTGTCGATACCATTGACGAAATGCCGTTAAGTTCTTGTTAGGGTGGGCGGTTGTATAAACGCTTTCCATGGCATCAAGAAAGTCGTCGCAGGTTACTGCTTGACCGTCGTGGCGTTTGAAATATTCTCGTATGCCTTCCTGAAACAGGGCCTCACCCAGTAAGGTGTGTTGCATACGAATAACTTCTGCGCCTTTTTCATAAATGGTTGCTGTGTAGAAGTTACTGATCTCTTCGTAGCTTTCAGGGCGAATGGGGTGAGCCATCGGGCCAGCGTCTTCGGGAAACTGTGCGATGCGTAAGGTGCTGACGTCGTCGATACGTTTTACGGCTCGGGCACTGTCGGCTTGAGCGCCTTGCAATGATTCGGCCATCATATCGGCAGAAAACTCTTGCTCTCTAAATACCGTCAACCCTTCTTTTAGCGATAACTGAAACCAGTCGCGGCAGGTGACGCGATTTCCTGTCCAGTTATGGAAATACTCGTGACCAATTACGGCTTCAATATCGCGGTAACTGGCATCTGTCGTGGTTTGAGGGTCGGCCAGAACATAGGCGGCATTAAAGACATTAAGGCCTTTGTTTTCCATGGCTCCCATATTGAAATCGTGGGCAGCCACCACCATATAACGGTCTAGGTCTAGCTCAAGCCCGAAACGCTGTTCATCCCAACGTAACGAGCGTTCAAGGCTGTCCATGGCCCAAGCCGTTTTGCTGCCATCGCCTTTGTCGCTATAAATTTGCAGTAGCACGTCACGACCCGACGCAGTGTGTAGGCTGCGTTCTTGGCAGTCGAAGTCGCCAGCCACCACGGCGAACAAATAAGAAGGTTTAGGGAAAGGGTCTTCCCACACAGCTCGATGGCGCTGGTTATCCAAATCAACGTGTTCGATGAGATTGCCGTTAGAAAGCAAAAAGGGATAGGCGGCTTTATTGGCAGTAAGGCTTACCCGATAGCGAGCCATTACGTCGGGGCGATCGGGAAACCATGTAATACGCCGAAAACCTTCAGGCTCACATTGGGTAAACAGTTGTTCGCCGGAAACATATAAGCCCATTAACGTGGTGTTGAGCTCAGGCTGGCAAGTGCTAACGATTTCGATTCGGTTTTCGTGATCGTTTAGATGTAGCACTAATGTTTGTTCGTTTAGTACGTAGTCAGCGCTACTTAAGGCTTTACCGTTTACATGAATACGTTGCAGTGCAAGATTTTCGCCATCTAATACCAAGGCTTTGGGCTCGGAGGTTAATGCCGTGGCGACGAAGCTGCTTTTTACTGTGGTGAGCGTTGGGTCTAAATCGAAATCCAAATCAAGTTGGGTGATTGAATAAGGAAAGGGCTGCCAATCGTGGCGGGAGATGGTTTTGCCAGTTTCAGTACGCATAATGTGGTAACGGTTAATCGTTATAGATGGTGCTATTGTAGTGTGATCGTGGCGAAATGCCTTGCGTCGCCTCTAAGCAATTGTTTTAGCAGCTTCCAGACCCGCATTAGCGAGACTCAGGCAAGCAAAGAGTATGATGGATTAATGGGTTTTTAATTACAGCAAAGGAGCGCTTATGTTGCTGTTTACCAAACGAGCTTTTTTTAATGGCACCTACTATCTGTTTGTAGGGGCACTGATTTTTTTTCTTTCGGGATGCGCTTCAAGCTGGTCGGCAAAAGTAAGCAGCTATCAAAAATGGCCCGACAATGTAGTGGGCGAACGTTATCACCTTGAGGCTGAACCGCAGCAGGTGGGTAACTTAGAGTATGAATCAATCTCTGATACGGTGCGTGCAGCAATTGGCGCAACCGGTTTAGTAGAAGGAAATGAGGAAGCCCGCTTTACCGTCAAAATTAAATACGGATCTGAGTTAAAAGAGGATTGGGTGCAGCGTTATAGCGACCCTTATTTTGATGGGTTTGGGCCTTACGGAGCATTTGGTCCGTGGGGTGGGTATTTCGGCCACTTTGGTGGCTTCGGTGGGGGCATTTATTACACGCCTAGAGTGGTTACTGTGCCCGTGCAATACCATGAATACTATTTAACGGTATTAATTACGGATGCCCAACAGGGCGGCGCCGAGGTGTATCGTTCGACTGCTGCTAGTAGCAGTGGTGGCAGTAGCTTATTAGATGTAATGAGCAAGCTGGCCCAAGCTGTATTCGATGGCTTCCCAGGTAATAACGGAGAGATACGTACAGTAAGCTTGCCGCGTAATCGTTAGCTAACGATTACGCTTTATGCTAAATAAGGTAGAGCCGTGTTATTTTTCGATAAGGAATGTATCGCGGCTAGTGCCTTTAGCTTCAGCATCAACAATCCAACGTGGGGGGCGACCACGACCAGTCCACGTGTCGCCTGTTTCGTTATTACGATAGCGTGGAGCTAGTGGGGTTTTGCTTGTAGTGCTACTTTTTTCAGCACGCTTGGTTTGACGGTTAAAGGCCTCGGCAATCTCTTCTGGAGTAATATCGTATTCCTGCATAGAGCGCACGATAGAGTTCACTACAGGTCGGCGTTGGCGATTTTTTAGCGTACGCATTTTACGCTGCAGTTTGAGAATTTCTTTTTCGATATTTTGCTTCTCAATTGTGAAAGACTCTTGTGGCATTATTAATTCCTTAGTGTGTTTACTGGTGTTTGATATTTACAGTGTGTGATTATATTAATAAGTCACATTGCTTTTAATTTTAACTCTATAAATGAAACTTGAAAATAGAGTTGTATTTGAAATGGCAGATTAAGTAATTAAAAGGTGTTTAGCATTGAGAAAAGCACAGCGCAGAAACAAAGTATTTAAAGTGGCAGCCATACAAATGGTTTCCTCTACCGACTTGAATAAGAACTTGCTTCAAGCAAAGAACTTAATCGAGAGTGCGGTGCAATCTGGAGCAAAAATAATAGCGCTGCCTGAGTATTTTTGTTTTATGGGGGCCCGTGATCGCGATAAATTGGCGCATTTGGAGTCTTCGGGCGAGGGGCCGGTGCAACGTTTTTTAGCCGAGCAAGCGAAGCGATTTCAGATTTGGTTAATTGGTGGCACACTGCCACTTGAAAGCCCCGACTTGAATCGAATTTACAATAGTTCATTAGTGTATGGCCCAGATGGGCAGCAGGTGGCCCGATATGACAAAATACACTTATTTAGTTTTCATAAAGAAAACGAATCCTATGACGAGTCGGTCACCATTCGCCCCGGCGAGTTAACGCCACAAGTCGTTGAAACGCCCTATGGTCGTATTGGGTTGGCCGTTTGCTACGACTTGCGTTTCCCCGAACTGTTTCGTGCCATGGGGGATGTCAATCTTATCGTGATCCCGTCGGCATTTACTTACACCACCGGTCAGGCGCATTGGGAAGTGTTGTTGCGCGCGCGAGCCATTGAGAATCAATGTTATGTGTTGGCGCCGGCACAAGGTGGACGCCATGAAAATGGCCGTCGCACGTGGGGCCATTCTATGCTTATCGACCCATGGGGTAATGTCATTGATAAAGTAGCGGAAGGTTCGGGTTATGCTGCGGGGGAAGTCGAGCTAAATTATTTAGATTCTGTGCGGCAGAGTCTGCCAGCTTTACAACACCGTATGTTGTAGACGTATTAAAGGTATTTAGAGTATATGAACATCACGAATCCCGCGATTGAAGCCTTAAGCACAGCAAAGTCGTTATTGCTGGATCCTTGGGGCTTAACGGAAAGCGATCTGGATAGAGCCATCTCCGAGATCTTTGAGCATCAGGTCGATTATGCCGATTTGTACTTTCAGTACACGCGTAGCGAGGGCTGGAGCCTAGAAGAAGGCATTGTTAAAGCGGGAAGCTTTGCGATCGAGCAAGGCGTAGGCGTGCGCGCATTAAGTGGCGAAAAAACGGCTTTTGCTTATTCCGATGCATTAAATCAGGAAGCATTGTTGTCCTCGGCACGTGTTGTGCGCAGTATTGGTCGTCAAGGGGCTTCTAATCGGGTACGGGTAAACAGCCGGCAAGCGCCTAAACCGCGGGTGCACCAGTTGTACCCGCAGCATGATCCTCTTAATACGTTAAGCGCCAGTGAAAAAGTAGCGTTGTTGGAAAAAGTAGAAGCCAAAGCGCGTGCGGCTGATCCAGCTGTCATTCAAGTGATGGCTGGATTAGGGGCTGAGTACGATGTGGTAATGGTTGTTGGTAGCGATGGCCGACTGGTAGCCGACGTGCGGCCTTTGGTGCGCTTATCCTTAACCGTCATTGTAGAGCGTGATGGCCGTCGTGAAATGGGCAGTGCCGGAGGCGGCGGACGCTATGGGTTGGCTTATTTTAGCGATGACTTGCTTGACGATTACGTCGCTCAAGCGGTGGGCTCTGCCTTAACGTCGCTTGATGCTGTTCCTGCTCCCGCTGGTGAAATGACGGTTGTGTTGGGGTCGGGATGGCCGGGTATCTTATTACACGAGGCAGTAGGGCACGGCTTAGAGGCCGACTTTAACCATAAAGGATCCAGTGTGTTCTCTGGGCGTCTTGGTGAGCGAGTGGCCGCCCGGGGGGTAACCGTGATTGATGATGGCACCATTGCTGATCGACGTGGATCGCTTAACGTCGATGATGAGGGTAATCCCACTCAAAAAACGGTACTGATTGAAGACGGTATTTTAAAAGGCTATTTGCAAGACAGTCGCAATGCACGCTTTATGAACGCTGCTGTTACCGGTAACGGGCGACGTGAGTCGTATGCACATGTGCCGATGCCACGTATGACCAATACCTACATGTTGAACGGTCAGCATGAGCATGACGAGATCATTGAGTCCGTTAAAAATGGTATCTATGCCGTGAACTTTGGTGGCGGGCAAGTGGATATTACCAGCGGGAAATTTGTGTTTTCCACGTCTGAGGCATGGCTTATTGAGAATGGTAAGTTGGTTCGCCCTGTTAAGGGGGCAACCTTAATAGGTAACGGTTTTGATGCGCTCAATCGGGTCAGCATGGTTGGTAACAATATGGCCTTAGACTCAGGTGTAGGAACGTGCGGTAAGGAAGGGCAAAGCGTACCTGTGGGTGTCGGCATGCCTACGATTCGCATCGATGGCCTCACGGTTGGTGGTACTGCGTAACGTTTTTTTGCGTTTTCAGCATGAAAAAAGGGCACTCTTGAAGGGTGTCCTTTTTTTTGTTTGATACGAATGATTCTTGACACCAATGATTCGAAAGCATATGATTAGAACACTAATGAATTCTGGATTTGCTTTGGATGTATGACTAATAAATGAACACCGAACACGAATACGATCTGCGCATTTTGCGCGCTTTACGCAAAATTACTCGTTCTATTGCTTTGCACTCCCGCCAGTTGGCAGCGTGTAGCAATATTACGGCGCCACAGCTTATTTGCTTACGCACCGTTATCGAGAAAGGGCCACTTACGGCCACAGCGATTAGTCGTGAAATGCATGTCAGCCCCAGCACGGTGGTTGGTATCCTAGATCGTCTTGAAGATAAAGAGCTTATCGTTCGTGAACGAGGGCGTGAAGATCGCCGTATTGTGTTTATTACCGCCACCGAGGCGGGCAAGGCTTTAGCCTTGGAAACGCCATCACCCTTGCAGAAACAGCTCGCTGATGCACTCAATAACTTGCCAGAGCTTGAACAAGCCACTATCACGTTATCGCTAGAGCGCATCGTTCGTTTAATTGATTCAGATTCTGAAATTGAAACGGCTCCAGAGCCCACAGATTCTGTATCACCAATATTGGAGGTCCCAGTCGGGAGTGTCCCTCCCGAATCTGGGCTGGTAGTGTGAATAACCTCACCTTAAAACAACCCCAACCCAAAACGGGAAAGCCTAAAAAAGGCGATCCTGAACCTGAAGACCCACTGATATTGCGTGCTCCAACGGTCGAAGATGGGGCACGCATCCATCAGCTAATTTCAGATTGTCCACCTCTAGACGTAAATTCTGTTTACGCCTATCTGCTTTTAGCCGGTCATTTTGCAGATACCTGCGTCGTGGCCGAGCATCAAGAACGCCTTGTAGGCTTTATCTCCGCTTATATCCCTCCCAACCAACCTGACGTGCTGTTCATTTGGCAAGTGGCCGTGCATTCTGCTGCGCGAGGTCAAGGTCTGGGTCAGCGCATGTTGCACCATTTGCTTGAACGCATAGGTTCAGAGGGTATTCGATATATGGAGACTACGGTCAGCCCAGACAATCAAGCATCACGCTCTATGTTTCAGGGCGTAGCAAGACAACTTAATACACAGCTTAACGAAAACGTCTTTCTCGAGGCGCATCATTTTGGCGAGCACGCGCATGCGGATGAGCCACTGTTGCGTATCGGGCCCCTGCCGCACGGTCAATGAAGGTGACTGGAAAGTTCTATTTGATGAAAGAAGAACGCTCAGCCTTCGTGCGAAGTTTTACGAGTTCGAGGGGAAGTTGTGTTCATAAAGGAGAGAGAAATTATGACTGATCTAAAAATTTTCGACAGAATGGAGTCAGAAGTTAGAGGCTACATTCGTTCATTCCCGGTCGTGTTCAAAAAGGCCAAAGGTTCCATACTTTTTGACGAGCAAGGCAAAGAGTATGTGGACTTTTTCAGCGGTGCCGGTACGTTGAACTACGGGCATAACAATGCCTATCTTAAAGAGAAAATGATTGAGTATTTAAGCTCTGACGGCGTGGTACATGGGCTGGACATGGCCACCAGTGCAAAGAAGCACTTCTTAGAAACCGTAGAGCAGCGTCTTTTTAAACCCCGTAACTGGGAATACGTGTTGCAGTTCACTGGTCCCACCGGCACGAATGCGGTTGAGGCTGCGTTGAAATTAGCGCGTCAGGTAAAAGGTCGCCAAAATGTGGTGTCGTTCACCCATGGATTCCATGGTGTGAGTGGTGGCTCCTTAGCTGTTACTGCGAATCGCAAATTCCGGAATGCTTCCGGCGTTAGCCTAGCCAACACTACCTTCTTGCCTTATGACGGATACATGGGGCCAGATGTGAATACCTTGGCGTATTTCGAACGCATGTTGGAAGACCCAAGTAGCGGTCTTGATCATCCTGCAGCGGTGATCGTTGAAACCGTGCAGGGTGAGGGCGGAGTGAACGTTGCAACTCGTGCGTGGATGCAAGAATTACAGCGCTTATGCCGTCGTCATGACATGCTGTTAATTGTGGATGATATTCAGGTTGGTTGCGGCCGCACCGGTAGTTTCTTCAGTTTTGATGAAATGGATATCCAGCCCGACATTATCACCTTATCTAAATCCTTATCTGGCTTTGGTTTGCCCATGTCGTTGGTGTTAATTAAACCCGAGCTGGATCAATGGAAGCCGGGTGAGCACAGTGGCACCTTCCGTGGCAACAACCTTGCCTTCGTTACTGCATCGCATGCTTTAGATAAGTATTGGGCAGACGACAACTTTAAAGAGCAAACCCAAGCTAAAGCCGCCATTGTGCGCGATTGGTTAGAGAACATTGTGCAAAGCTACCCCGATGCAGGTTTAAGCGCTCGCGGACGGGGTCTGATTCAAGGCTTAGTCACACCGCTGCGTTCAGGTTTAGCCAACGCGATTAGCGCGCAATGTTTTGAGCAAGGCTTAGTGATTGAAACCTCAGGTGCTAAGGATGAGGTATTGAAAATTTTGCCAGCCCTAACGATCTCGGAGCAGGAATTGCAGCACGGTCTGGAAGTTATCGAGCGTAGTGTGGGTCACGCACTGGCGCACCAAAGTCGCAAAAAAGTAGTGAAAATTGCAGGAGCAGGTAAATGATTGTTAGAAATGTAGAAGACGTTATTGGTACTAAAGATGAGGTTCGTACGGATAACTGGGTTAGCCGTCGAGTACTGTTAAAGAAAGATGGAATGGGTTTTTCGTTTCACGAAACCACCATTTTTCCCGGTACTGAAACGCACATACATTATCAGAATCATCTAGAAGCCGTTTGGTGCATTGAAGGTGATGGAGAAATTGAAACCATCGCAGATGGTAAGAAGTATGCGCTGCACGCTGGCGTTGTCTACGCGCTGAATGAGCATGACGAGCATTGGTTGCGCGGTGGGAAAGAGCCTTTGCGTGTGATTTGTGTATTTAATCCTCCTCTAACCGGCGAAGAAGTTCACGATGCCGAAGGGGTATATCCTTTAGTGGTGGATGAAGGCACGACAAATTAAAGGAGTCTAATCATGAACACCTCGATAGCAGACTTGTACGTATCGAGAACCGAGCGTGGCTCAGCGATTATTGCTCGCCAAGAGCCCACGGTATATGAGGATGGCACTTACGCTAAAGCATTAACACACGAGCAAGTAAACCGTTATGAACGTGATGGTTTTCTTGTGCTTGATGAATTGTTCAGCATGGAAGAAGTCAACGCCTTATTGGCCGAGATTGACCGGCTGGGTGAAGATGAAGGCTTGCGCGGTCGGGAGGAGTTAATTACTGAGCCCGACAGCAACGCGTTGCGCTCGATCTTCTTGGTACATAAGTTAAGTGAAAAAATCGCCGAGTTAGTACGTGACCCCAGAGTTCTGAATGTCGCCAGACAAATTTTAGGATCTGAAGTGTATGTACATCAGTCCAGAGCAAACTTAAAACCGGGCTTTAAAGGCAAAGAGTTTTACTGGCACTCTGATTTTGAAACGTGGCATGTTGAAGATGGCATGCCCAGTATGCGAGCATTAAGTTGTTCAGTTTTATTAACTGACAATAACGCGTGCAACGGCCCGCTCATGCTGGTTCCAGGCTCTCATAAGCAGTTTATTGCTTGCGAAGGGATTACTCCTCGGAATAACTACGAGCGTTCACTGAAGAAACAGGAAGTAGGGGTGCCAGACCCCTTAAGTCTGAAGCTTTTAGTGGATAACGGCGGTATTCATCCGGTATGTGCGAAGGCAGGCTCGGTCGTGTTCTTTGATTGCAACACCATGCATGCATCGTCAGGCAACTTGTCGCCATGGCCGCGTGCGAATGTATTTACGGTTTACAACAGTGTGGAAAACACCCTGCAAGATCCGAAGTACGGTTTAGACCCGCGACCCGAGCATATTGCCACGCGTGAAGGTTTTGAGGTGTTGAGGCCTTCCAGCGAGCTGGTATCGTAGCGCTTAACTTTCAGTTAGCGCTGGTCGTAAAAAGAAACCCGCTTTTAAAAGCGGGTTTCTTTTGGCTGGCTGAGGGCGAGATAAGGAGTAGGCTAGAAGTGAAAGGGGTTCGCCACGTGTTGTAGCTAGCCGTAAAGCCACATCACTTCGTTTGGAGTTTATCCT
>DATGRU010000180.1:0-4480 GCA_035303295.1 Paenalcaligenes sp. | reverse complement strand
ACCCCGTACAACGATGCTAAGGTGTCGCCAAGGCTTACACCCACTCGTACCGGAGCGCGGTCGGCGTAACCTGTAACGTAACGTAGCCCGCCCATGCACTCGGCAATGGCTGCAAAGCCCGGACGTTGGCTGGCGGGACCTGTTTGGCCGTAACCAGAAATACGCACCATGATCAGTTCGGGTTTAATCGCTGAGAGCTGTTCCCATCCTAAACCCCATTTTTCCAGTGTTCCGGGGCGGAAGTTCTCGATCACGATATCGGCTTCTGCTGCCAACTTGCGCACAATGTCTTGCCCTTCTTCGGATTTCAGGTCCAGCGTAACCGATTTTTTATTGCGGCTTTGGGTATACCACCACAGCGAGGTGCCGTCGTGTAGTTTGCGCCATTTACGTAAGGGATCGCCAGTTTTGGGCGGTTCGATTTTAATGACTTCTGCTCCAAACTGGGCAAGCAATGCACTGGCATAGGGGCCGGCAATCAGTGAGCCGAGCTCTAGAACTTTAACGCCTGCCAGCGGCATATCGGGCTTAGATTCCTTTTCCTGCATAGTTAACTCCTTTCTTCGATATAGGCATCATCGCTAGCTACGTGCGGTTCGTAAAGAATTCGATTACGATGTTGCTATCGTATTTTGCGATGGCAAAGATTGTTCCCGTACAGGAGTCTACATGAGCCTTGATCCAAGATCCCTACGTCTTTTTATTAGTGTGATTAAACACGGCACTATTGCCGCCGCTGCTAAACATGAACACACGGCCGCTGCAGCGATTAGCCGTCGTATTAGTGATTTAGAAGAGCAGCTAGGTGTAGCGTTATTGATTCGCAGTAACAAAGGCATTGCGCCTACTGCGGCAGGTCAGGCTTTGTTAAACATGTCGCATCGCGTTCTGCATGATTTGGAAAGCATTAAATATCACATGCACGATTATGCGTCTGGCATGAAAGGATCAGTACGTATTTTCGCGAACATCTCTGCCATTCACCAGTTTTTGCCACGTGAGTTGCGGGCGTTTCTAACAGAAAACCCCATGGTGAAAATCGATCTTAAAGAGCACGTTAGTTCTGTGGTGGCACAAGCGATCGCAGATAACAATGCTGATGTGGGTGTTGTGGTTATGGACGAACCCATTGAAGGGGTAGAGCTATTGCCTTACCGTACCGACGATCTAGTGGTTATTGTGGCAGAGTCGCATCCTTTAGCTGCTGAGAAGCGAGTACGTTTTGCTCAAACCTTGCCTTATGACTACGTGGGTTTGCCAGCGGGCAGTCAAATGAATATGCAATTGATGCAGGCCGCTAGCGATGCGGGAAAACCATGGCGTTGCCGTTTTCAGGTATCTAGCTACGACGCGCTTTGTTTAATGGTGGAGTCGGATTTAGGCATTGGAGTGTTACCCCGCCAGATTGCGTGTTCTTACATTAAAGCCTTGAAAATCAAACAGCTGGAGTTGGATGAGCCGTGGATAAAACGGCAATTACAGGTGTGCATTCGCTCCTATGAGGCCTTATCACCAGCCGCCCGTTTATTGGTGGATCGTATGACCTCAGGCGCTGTATCTGAATAAGCATCGTTTTTCGCGATGGCAGCATCGTAAATGAATGTATAAACACCCGCGTATACGCCGTCTGCCCCAGTCAGACGGCGTAATGCTTTGGCTTACAACAGGGCTTCGAAGTGTTTTAAAAACTCGTCAAAGCTTTGCTCATCTTCCGCCTCTAGGGCTGCCTGAGCAGCGATGGAATCGGCAGCGGCTTGAGTGTAGCGTTCAAACTGATCTGCACCTAAAGGATAGGCTTTAAGCTGTTCGGTACTAGCTTTACTTTGCGTTAGGCTGAAGCGGTTGAAGCAGGCGCCTGAAGACGTTAGCTCGTTAAGTAAGCGTCCAGATGGGGTTAAGTCAGGATTCGCTAGTTTTTTCTTTTGTAGAGCCAGTGCCTCACTGTGCAGCGAGTGCTGGTGGTATTCGTCGAATAACTTTGCGTAGGGTTGTATGGCCTCTAGAATATCTGCGCCCCATTCCTGTAGCGACACGTCTTTTTTATTGGGGTTGCGTAAAATTAGGCCGGGTTTGCGGCCTTCGGTAACAACTTTGGCGAAGTTGCGTTTGCTGTCTTGGCAAAAGCCGTTATCTGGGAAAAACGCACTGTGCTCTACAGCACAGAACAACAAGAAGGTATCCAGAAAGCGACAGGTTTCAGCGCTGATACCGATGGGGGAGTAAGGGTCGATATCTAAGCAGCGTACTTCTACATACTCGACGCCACGGCTTTTTAAGGCGGTGGCTGGGCGTTCACCCTCTAAGGTGGTCCGTTTGGGACGAATGTTCGAATAATATTCGTTCTCGATTTGCAGGATGTTGTTGTTTAGCTGGATCCACTCACCATCGCGGTGGGTACCGATTTTTTCGTAATCGGGCCATGGCGTAGTGGCGGCATGACACATGCGCATAAGTAGAGTGTCGAGGTCGTTGTAGCAGAGCTGCAGTTCTGCTTGGGCTTCTTTGTTTTGGTAGCCCAAATCACTCATGCGTAAGCTGGTTGCCCATGGTAGGGCATAGGTGTCTTCAGCAATACGCTCTAGAGGAAGGGCTTGGTCGTTCAGGAAGCTGCTGGAAACAGCGGGGGAGGCGCCGAACAAATACATCAATAACCACGAGTAACGCGTGAAGTTACGAATAAGGGCTAAATAGCCTTCAGAGCGTTGTTCGTTAGCGTCGCGACCACCGATAGCGAGTAGGGGCCAGAGGTCGTCAGGAACCGAGAAATTGTAGTGTACACCTGCAATACATTGCATGTACTTCCCGTAGCGTTCGGCTAGACCCCGACGATAGATGTGCTTGAGCATGCCACTATTCGATGTGCCGTACCAACCGATTTGAATATCGGCTTCGGCTGGCAAATGGGCGGGCATGGATTGATTCCAAATAATTTCGTCGCCAATGGCTTGGGCGGTGAAGCTATGGATATCGTGCAGCTCGGTCATTAAGGCTTCAACGCTTGGGTGCGGAGCGGTAATAAGCTCAAGCAGTGCTTCAGCATAGTCGGTAGTGATATGACTGTTGGTTAAAGCGGAGCCGAGCGATATAGGGTGCCCAGTGCGGGCTAAGTTTCCATGTGGGTCCACGCGCAGACCCTCTTTCTCGACTCCACGCTGGATAGAGCCTAGCAGGGCCAAGTTATCACGCAGTGCGTGAATCCGGTTATGGCTGGTTATCATTATTGGGGGGTCACTTTCTTCTTAAATTGGCTGAATCTTGAGATGGGTCTAGTTTAGTGCTCTGATAAGCTTAAAGCTATTCAATATAAACCGGGCGTCCGCTTAGTTGTAGTAGGACGAACTGCATGGTGGAGCCTTTTATGCTCAGACGATGGCTATACATTAATGTGCTGTGGTTGCTTGTGGCGTGTGCGCCTGAGTATAACTGGCGTACGGTGCAGATGGCAGAGGGGGCGGTAGAACAGCTTTTTCCTGCTTCGCCTCATGAAGAACGAGTGGCGATGGGGGGGCAGGCTGATAATTTGCACTACTTTGTTGCCAGCGCAAAGGTGGGGGATGCCGTATTTATAGCGACGTGGATTCCGCTATTGCCCGATCAGAGTGATCAGCAGCTTTACGATACGGTTGTGGCAGGTTTGTTGCAGCGGGCGGGGCAAAGCCTGAAACCGCTGCCAGCTGTTGGTGAGGTATTTACGTTGCAAAGTACAGGACGTCAGCAGCAAAACGTGCGTACCGATGTGCGGGTGTTGCGCTATGCGGCGGGCGTGCTGCAATTGAGTGTAAGCGCTGAAGATAAGGCTTCGTTTCCCGACGACGCTGCAACGCAGTTTTTAGCGTTTCATTCTAATTAATGGGACGATCCAAATAATAAACGTCTGAATTGCTCATCTTCTTTTAGGGCATGCATTACAGCAGCTAGCCGATTATTGACATTAAATTTCTTAAATATCGATCTTAAACAATGATTAACGGTATGGAGAGAAAGACTCAAAATGCAGGCAATTTGCTTATCAGATTTACCCGTTGCAGCCCAATATAGGCAATCACGTTCTCGTGGGGACAATTTAGTCATAAATAGTGTCTCATCAAAATAAAGCAATGCAGGACTATAGCCCTTAATTGACATCTTTTGTAAACATATTGATACTTTTTGACACATATTTCAGGGTTTAAATATTTGTTGGTTATGTGTGGGTTGGTAGATGCTGGCTTTTTAGAATAAGTTGGGCTGTCGTGGCAGTGGCCCTTCGGTTTTCGTGGGGTGGGGTGTGCAACATGCCGTCAAATGGTAAACTAAGCACTTCATTCGTTTTGCGCCGATTTGCCTGATCCGCTTGCGGGCGCTCCATAAATCCAGCTAAAGAGGTCCCTATGGGTACTCATTCTATCGAGGCCGTTAAATCGGCCACATCCGCTACGGCCACCTCCATTCCCGAGGGTTCGGTCGGTCTTGTTACTCCAGAACTTATTGCGTTCGACGA
>DATGRU010000179.1:0-5173 GCA_035303295.1 Paenalcaligenes sp. | reverse complement strand
TGTGCTGAATCGTTGACCTTATTGGGCGGAATCGTGTTGAATAGCATTAGCGGCTTGCAGCAAAATTTGGCTAATGCGGCGTTGTTCATCATGGCTGGCGTCACTGCTCGCCAATAAAGCCTTTTGCAAAGCTTTACGCGCCTCTACGTATTCGGGCAACCAGCCGGTGGCTGCCATGGCGCCCTGCTCATTATCCGTAGCCTGTGCCATCCACATCATTTTTTTTGCAGCGTGCTTCAGCACGGCCATTAATGTG
This sequence comes from Paenalcaligenes sp., assembly GCA_035303295.1. Classification (GTDB taxonomy): domain Bacteria; phylum Pseudomonadota; class Gammaproteobacteria; order Burkholderiales; family Burkholderiaceae_B; genus Paenalcaligenes. Next base: position 4,917 of record DATGRU010000179.1, on the reverse strand, counting down.
CGGGCTTGTTCATTGTGTTGATGTAGATGAGCGGCGCCCGCATCAGTAAGATGATAGTTTTTACGCTTGCCGCTTAGTTCGACACGCGCCAACCCTGCTTGTTCCAGCTGACTTAAAGCCGGATACAACACCCCGGGGCTTGGGCTGTAATACCGATGCGATAGCTCGTCAAAGCGTTTAATCAGATCGTACCCATGCGCTGGCGATTCACGTAGAAAACACAGTACCATCAAGCGTAGTTCGTCAGATGAAAACTTACGCCCACTGGTTAATTTATTACCTCGTCGTGCAATGCTGCTGGCCGCTTGCATTCACTTCACCTTTTCACTTGAGAGCTGCATACAATACAACACAATAACTATCTTTAGATATAACGTAAGATATATCTAATACCTTTGTTCGTCAAGTTTTAATTCTAAATCGATGCATTCCTTGTAAGCCATCGGCTGGCTCGTTAAGCTAAGCTCAACAGCAACAAAAGCGCTTAATTACGTTTCAGCCAACACTGTCTTAAGGGGCCTACATGTCTACTGACTTAATTATTGAACGCCGTGCACGCGACTTAGGCGGCGGCTTTATGGTGGGTCGGGTACTCCCCTTCGCCAAGCAACGTATGGTCGGGCCCTTTATTTTCTTCGACCACATGGGGCCTATGGATATGGCCGCCGGCATCACACGCGACTTCGACGTAAAGCCGCATCCGCATATTGGTCTGTCTACCGTTACCTACTTGTACGATGGTTCACTCACGCACCGCGATAGCTTGGGGTTTACACAAGAGATCAAACCCGGCGAAGTGAATTGGATGGTGGCAGGCAGCGGTATCACACACAGTGAACGCTTTGATTATGCTCGAGCTCATGGTGCATCCATGCATGGGGTGCAAGCATGGGTTGCCCTCCCCGATGAACACGAAGAAACAGACCCTGCCTTCTATCACTACGAAGGACAAACACAACTGCCCGAGTGGGAAGAAGACGGGGTAAAAGTACGCTTAATTGCTGGTGCAGCCGAAGGGCTGCAGGCACAAGTCGTCACCCATTCACCCTTGTTTTACCTGCACTGGACGATGCAAGCAGGTAGCACACGCAGCATTGCAGCCGATTACTCGGAACGTGCAGTCTACGTCGCCCAAGGACAGATTGAAGTAGATGGCCATGCCTTAGCCGTCGGTCAAATGGCCGTGCTAAGCACAGACAAGTCTGTACAGTTACGTGCTACAGAGCCGTCTATTGTCATGATTCTGGGTGGTGAGCCTATAGGCGAGCGCTACATTAACTGGAACTTCGTGTCCTCATCTAAAGACAGATTGGAACAAGCACGGGCAGACTGGCAAGCCCAACGCATGAAGTTACCCGATGGTGACAATCAAGAATTCGTGCCGTTTCCTGCAGGCGTGGGTGGCTAGCTATTATTCTTTAGGCTCGGGACGCGACCATAACCACGCTAAAACACAGACCATGCAGCTGATAGCCAAAACCGCTGCCCAACGAGGTGTATCGACCCATAAAATGATGATCGTACACAGCGACATGCTGCATAAGGCCGTCCATTTACCCCGGCGGCTTACAAGCTTACCCTGCTGCCAACGCTGTAACGAAGGGCCGAATAAACGATGATTCAGTAACCAATAATGAAAACGCTCTGAGCTACGTGCAGCCGCCCAAGCGGAAATCAGTACAAACACCGTCGTGGGCAGCCCCGGCAAAATAACGCCAATAAAGGCCAGTATCAGGCTAAGTACGGCCACCGTTAACCACACTGCCCGCACCAGCTTGGAGTCAGATCGCTTAATGGGTCGCGGTGGTGGTGACGGCAAAGTCATAGGGGCACATCCTAAACGCTCAATACCCCTGATTATAAACACGGCTAAAGGCGCTTAACTGATCGCCCGCCCATATCTAGACTGACGCAACAACCAAACCGCTGCCAATGAAGCTAACACTACCAGTGCAGAGATAAATGGCACCTGCCACACAATGCCGTGATCGAGTCGGTAAAGACCGCTAACCGTCGCCAAATCCAGAAACGCAGGATGCACAAGATAAATACCAAAGGTATACGGCACCAGCTTGCTAAACCGTGACCTAACGCCCTTATACAAAATCAACTGAAATACCGCCAATGACATCAACGGTACAGTCAGGCTGAAATTATCATAAAAATACACCACCAACTGTTCCGTGCTGGATAGCCAATAGGTACCTATTACTGTTAACACAATCGCCCACAGCAACACCCAAAGCGGTGCAGGTATTTGCACATGCCCATCGACCAACACGCGGCCCGCCCAAAAATAGCTAAGATACGGTAAACACCAAAATAGAAAAAAACCGTAGCTGCTGGCATTCAGTTCACGCACTAACGCCTGCAGCATCGCAGCGGCAAACAATAGCAACATCACCACCACACGCTGCTTAGCTGAGCAATAGCGGTACATACGCTGCACTACGGGTCCAAGTAAATACAAACCCAACAGCATGTACAGATACCACAGGTGATAATAAGGCTCGCCGCTAGTGGCTTTGCGCCACCACGCCGCGGCGTCCAACTGTATACCTTGCAAGGGATACAGCCACGATGCCCACGCCAAATAAAATAACGACCAAAAAACAATGGCCGGGACGATGCGCTGTGCTCGACGCCCGTAAAACTGACCCCACGTTTCTTGCTTTTTGTACGGGTCCAGCAATAAAACCCCACTGATCATCACAAAAACCGGCACGCACCAGCGTGTTGCTGCGTCGTACAGGTTGGCCCACATCCAATCTGGGGTGTCATGTGCAGCGCCGTCATTTAATACCATCGCTGCACTGTGCAACACCACCACCGCCAGTGCAGCGAAGCAGCGGGCGGAATCTAAGGCGTGGTTTCGGTTGGCCTTAACATTCAAGAATTTCTTCCAGACGAGACAGTAACTTCTGACGCGCGTTGCGCATGTGTTCGTCGGAAATGCTGACGGCCACTTGGACATCGCCTGATGCGATAGCCTTAGCTAGCCGTTCATGTTCGTCCCAAATTGACAACCGTTGCTCGGGCGACTGCAACACGGCACCCATCACGCGACGCAAATGAGCCCAATGCGCTTCCGAACTCACCGCAATTAACGGGTTACCCGACGCCTCGTAAATAGCTTTATGAAACGCTTCATCGGCTTCAATCATGGCGCGCACATCACTCGTGCGCGCCACGCGCCTGCCCATCGATAGCAGGGCCGGATCAATGACTGCTTTTTTCTCTGCTGCTAAGCGTGTCGCCAACCCCTCCAACGCCCCCCTGACCTCGTACAAATGACCTATTTGGGCGATGTCTAAAGCGGCAACCATGACGCCTCGACCTTCCGCATCTTGAAGCAAACCGTCTTTTTTTAAGAGCTGAATGGCCTGTAATACGGGAGATCGCGAAACATTTAACTGCTCGGCAATATCTTCCTGGGTTACCCGAGTACCGGGCGCCAACGAACCATCGCTAATTGCATCCAGCAAAATGCGATAAACCTCATCCACATAATTGGGTCGGGCCTGTAACTTCCCCGAAAGCTTGGGACGCATGAGCAACATACTCCACAACAAACTAAACATTCAAACAGGCATGCAAACACCACGGGTTTGCATGCCTGACTCATCCTGCGAAACGCACCTACATAGAACCAAGCAAAGCCGCCATCGGATCACCATCCGCTGTATTGGCCGCTTCCTGCTCAAAAGGGTTACGCAGTTCATCAAAGTCGTTTATTACTGCTGGACTTGATGAACCAAAACCTTCTAACTGCAGCATAATTTCTTCATCGCTTAACACGCTGCCTTTGGTAATGCCGCCAGTGACCAATTGCGGATAAGCCACCACAATTCCCACCACTATTAATTGCAACACAACAAAGCACGCTGAGCCTTTCCATATTTGCTCAGTACGCACTCCCGGAATTAATGCTTTGGTAGCCGGATCCACATAATCGTGTTTAGGTGCCACACTGCGCAAGTAAAGCAATGCAAAGCCAAAGGGTGGTGTTAAAAACGACGTTTGCAACACCAACGCAATAACAATACCAAACCAGATTAGGTCTACACCCAAACTATTAGCAACCGGTATAAGCAGTGGTATAACAATAAATGCTATTTCGAAGAAGTCTAAAAACATGCCCAAAAGGAAAATGATCAGGCATACCGCGATTATAAAGCCCAGCTCACCCCCGGGGATCACATTAAATAGATTCTCCACCCAAATATGGCCATCCGCCGCACTAAAGGTAAAACTGAACACGGTGGAACCAATTAAAATGAACATCACAAAAATGGCTAATTTTGCGGTGTTCTCTAGGGCCTGACTCATTAAAGACCAACTTAAACGACGACGCAGCAAGGCTAAAATCATCGCCCCCACTGCTCCCATCGCTCCCCCCTCTGTAGGGGTCGCAATGCCCATAAAGATGGTACCTAACACCAAAAAGATCAGTACCACAGGGGGAATTAGCGCAAACACAAAGCGTTCGGCCAACTGAGATAAAACGCCCCAGCCCGTAACGCGATTCAACATCGCAAAGCTCCATGCACTCAGCGACGCCACAATCAACGCCGTAATAGCCACTTGCTCTGACGGCGCAGCACTAGGCTGGCTAAAGACCTGTGCCATGACTTCGTTATGCAAACCAGCCCACAACAAGCCAATTAAGGTTGAGCCCAACATCAGCATGCCCAATGAGCGTCGGCCACTGTGTCCTTGGGCGGTCCCTTTAATTCGCGCATGCTCCGGCAATGCGGGTACCTTAGACGGACTAACTAGCGCCACACCAATAATGAAGACAATGTAGACCACAATTAACAGTAAGCCCGGACGGATGGCCGCCGCATACATATCGCCCACCGAACGGCCTAACTGATCCGCCATCACAATTAACACCAGCGAAGGGGGAAGTGCCTG
>DATGRU010000178.1:0-7338 GCA_035303295.1 Paenalcaligenes sp. | reverse complement strand
AAACAAAAACGTTTTGTCTCTCGCAAGATTTCAACCCAGGGTTCGGCGGATAAGCCATCTCAGCACAGTGCTCGGTGTGGTATTAGCGTCGAATCTGACGGGACCAAAACTGGTTGCGTTGTACTGTTAGCTATCTGCTCTCAGGGACACGCGGTTAAGTTGGAACAGGAAAAATCATGATTCAAATGCAGACCACGCTGGATGTGGCCGACAACACAGGTGCGCGCTCCGTTATGTGCATTAAAGTGTTGGGTGGCTCTAAGCGCCGTTATGCCGCCATCGGTGACATTATTAAAGTCACTGTTAAGGAAGCGGCCCCGCGCGGACGCGTCAAGAAGGGCGAAATTTACAACGCTGTCGTAGTTCGTACAGCGAAGGGTGTTCGCCGTAAAGACGGTTCGCTGATTAAATTTGGTGGCAATGCCGCCGTATTGCTAAACGCTAAGCTGGAGCCTATTGGCACTCGTATCTTCGGCCCCGTTACGCGCGAGTTGCGTACCGAGAAGTTCATGAAGATCGTGTCGTTGGCACCAGAAGTGCTGTAAGGAGCCGAGGATATGCAAAAAATCCGTAAAGGCGACGAAGTTATCGTACTGACAGGGCGCGATAAAACACGCCGTGGCACCGTACTGAACGTAGATGCCGACCGTGTATTGGTCGAAGGTATTAACGTTGTAACGAAGCATGTTAAGCCTAATCCTATGGCCGGCACGCAAGGCGGTTTCGAAAAGAAATCCATGCCTATTCATATTTCTAACGTTGCGCTGTACAACGCCGAAACAGGTAAAGCTGATCGCGTAGGTATCAGCGAAGTCGACGGCAAGAAAGTGCGTGTATACCGTTCCAACGGCAAAGTCGTTGGCGCGAAGGCTTAAGGGGTACATCATGGCACGTTTACAAAATTACTACCGTGAAAAAGTGTTGGCCGAACTGCAAGGTAAATTCAATTACAAAAGCGTAATGGAAGTACCTCGCATCACTAAGATCACTCTAAACATGGGTGTGTCTGAGGCTGTTGCCGACCGTAAGGTTATCGAGCACGCTGCTGGCGATTTGGCCAAAATCTCGGGTCAAAAACCCCAGATCACCAAAACACGCAAAGCGATTGCAGGTTTTAAAATCCGTGAAGACTACCCAATTGGCTGCAAAGTCACATTGCGTGGTCGTCGTATGTACGAGTTTCTCGACCGTCTGATCGCAGTGGCTCTGCCGCGTGTACGCGACTTCCGCGGTATCTCGGGTCGTGCGTTCGATGGGCGCGGTAACTTCAACCTAGGGGTAAAAGAGCAAATCATTTTCCCTGAAATTGAATACGACAAAATTGATGCAGTACGTGGTTTGAACATCAGCATTACCACATCTGCCAAGACCGACGAGGAAGCCAAAGCGCTATTAGCAGCTTTCAGTTTCCCGTTCCGTAACTAAGGGGTGATGACGTGGCTAAACTTTCACTCATCAATCGCGATATCAAGCGCGCTAAACTGATTGAAAAATACGCACCAAAACGTGCGGCGCTGAAAGCGATTATTGACGATCAGTCCAAATCCGACGAAGAGCGTTACCAAGCTCGCCTAGAGCTTCAACAGCTTCCACGCAACTCGAGCCCAACTCGTCTGCGTAACCGCTGTGTAGTAACTGGCCGTTCGCGCGGTGTATACAAGCAATTCGGTTTGACCCGTCATAAAGTCCGTGAAATGGCTTTGCGTGGCGAGATTCCGGGTATGACTAAGGCAAGCTGGTAGGAGAACACACATGAGCATGAGCGATCCAATCGCCGACATGTTGACCCGCGTACGTAACGCACAGATGGTCAATAAAACGTCGGTTACCATGCCCTCCTCGAAGCTGAAAGCAGCCATTGCTGCTGTGCTGAAAGATGAAGGCTATATTGAAGATTTCCAAATCGTTGGCGAAGCCGCGAAGCCTGTATTGGATATCAAACTGAAGTACTACGCAGGCCAACCAGTTATCGAGCGCATCGACCGTGTGTCGCGCCCTGGTTTGCGCGTCTACAAAGGTAGCAACAGCATTCCTCAAGTCATGAATGGCTTGGGTGTTGCCATCGTCTCTACGTCCCGTGGCGTAATGACTGATCGCAAAGCTCGCGCTGCTGGCGTGGGTGGCGAAGTACTGTGCTACGTGGCATAAGGAGAATATCAAATGTCACGTATTGCTAAGTACCCCGTCGCACTGCCTAAAGGCGTAGAAACTACTATCGCAGCAGACCAAATCGTTGTTAAAGGTCCGTTGGGCACATTAACCCAAGCATTAACGGGTGATGTCACCATCGAACAAAACGACGGTCAGTTGTCATTTGTTGCAGCTAATGATTCGCACCACGCAAAAGCTATGTCCGGTACCGTGCGTTCACTCGTGAACAACATGGTTACAGGTGTTAGCGCCGGTTTCGAGCGCAAACTAAGCCTCGTGGGTGTGGGTTTCCGTGCACAAGTTCAGGGCAACGCTCTGAAATTGCAACTTGGTTTCTCGCATGATGTCATTCACGAACTGCCAGAAGGCGTAAAAGCCGAATGTCCTACACCAACAGAAATCGTTCTGAAAGGTGCAGACAAGCAGGTCGTTGGTCAGGTTGCCGCTGAAGTCCGTGGTTATCGTCCACCAGAGCCTTACAAAGGCAAGGGTGTACGCTACGTCGACGAACGCGTCATTCTGAAAGAAACCAAGAAGAAATAATCGCACAGGCAAGGACGAATTATGGACAAGAAACAATCTCGTTTGCGTCGTGCAGCGGCTACTCGCAAGAAAATTGCCGAGTTACGCGTACATCGTTTGGCGGTTCACCGCTCGAATCTGCACATTTACGCCAACATCATTTCGCCAGAAGGCGATCGCGTGCTCGTCAGCGCTTCCTCGCTCGAGCCCGAAGTTCGCAAAGAGTTGGCCAATGGCGGCACTGTCGCTGCAGCCAGCATTATTGGCAAGCGTGTCGCCGAGAAGGCGAAAGCGGCTGGTATTGAAACCGTCGCCTTCGACCGTTCTGGCTTCCGTTATCATGGCCGCGTTAAGGCGCTGGCCGACGCCGCGCGTGAAGCCGGCTTGAAGTTCTAAGCAAGGAATTGTCAAATGGCTAAAGCACAAGGCAGACAAAATGCCGATCAAGAGCGCGACGACGGCCTGCGTGAAAAAATGATTGCGGTTAACCGCGTCAGCAAGGTCGTTAAAGGTGGCCGCACCATGAGCTTCGCTGCATTGGCAGTGGTAGGTGATGGCGACGGTCGTATTGGAATGGGTAAAGGTAAAGCACGCGAAGTGCCAGTGTCCGTTCAGAAAGCAATGGAACAAGCCCGTCGTGGTTTGTTTAAAGTTGCTCTGAAAGACGGTACGCTGCATCACTCGGTGGTAGGTAAGCACGGTGCATCCACTGTACTTATCTCTCCAGCCGCAGAAGGTACTGGTGTTATCGCCGGTGGTCCAATGCGCGCTATTTTCGAAGTGATGGGTGTACGTAACGTGGTTGCAAAAAGCTTAGGCTCCAGCAACCCGTACAACATGGTACGCGCAACATTAAATGGTTTGCGTGCTTGCTCCACACCAGCTGAAATTGCTGCTAAACGCGGCAAAACAGTTGAAGAGATTCTGGGGTAAATCATGGCACAGAAGCAAATCAAGGTCACACTCGTGCGCTCTGTCATTGGTACCAAGCAAAGTCACCGCGACACCGTTCGTGGTCTGGGCTTGCGCCGAGTAAACAGCAGCCGCGTTTTGGTTGATACTCCCGAGGTTCGTGGGATGATCCGTAAAGTGGATTATCTTGTAACCGTTTCGGAAGCCTAAGGGGAACCGGTATGTCGCAATTGCAACTAAATTCGCTTAAACCTGCAGCTGGCGCTAAACACGCTGGTCGTCGTGTAGGTCGCGGTCCAGGTTCTGGCTTGGGCAAGACTGCAGGTCGCGGTCACAAAGGTCAAAAATCACGCTCCGGCGGTTTTCATAAAGTCGGTTTCGAAGGCGGTCAAATGCCTTTGCAACGACGTTTGCCTAAACGTGGTTTTACGGCTCCTGGCGGTCATTTGCATGCCGAAATTCGTTTGTCTGACTTACAACGCCTTGATGTCGAAGAAGTAGACGTCAGTGTGTTGAAGCAGGCTGGCGTAGTCGGTCAGTTAGTGCGTTCCGCTAAAGTTATTAAGTCCGGCGAGCTGTCGCGCAAAGTGGTGCTGAAAGGCATCGGCGCTACAGCAGGTGCCCGTGCTGCGATTGAAGCCGCAGGCGGTTCGCTAGCTGAATAAAAGGGGTTACGGTGGCTAAAGCACAGGCACAGGGTAAGTCAGGATCAGGGTTCGGCGATCTACAACGCCGTATCGTGTTCTTATTGCTCGCGCTGGTTGTTTATCGTTTAGGTACACACGTTCCTGTTCCGGGTATTAACCCGGACGCCTTATCCGAGCTGTTCCAACAAAACCAAAGCGGTATCTTGGGTTTGTTCAACATGTTCTCGGGTGGTGCGTTGGAACGCTTCTCGGTGTTCGCACTGGGGATCATGCCCTATATTTCTGCATCGATTATCATGCAGTTAGCTTCGGCAGTTGTACCTACGCTGGAAGCAATCAAGAAAGAAGGTGAGTCGGGTCGGCGTAAAATTACGCAGTACACCCGCTACGGTACCGTTTTCTTAGCATTATTTCAGGCCGTTGGTATTTCCATTGCGCTGGAATCACAACCCGGGCTCGTTATCGACCCAGGTCTGTTGTTCCGCTTTACTGCGATCGTTACGCTGGTAACCGGCACCATGTTTTTAATGTGGCTGGGCGAGCAAATTACCGAACGTGGTATTGGTAATGGAATCTCCATCCTGATTTTTGCAGGTATTGTGGCAGGCTTGCCTAGCGCACTAGGGGGTATGCTCGACTTAGTACGTACAGATGCAATGTCGATACTCTCGGTGTTGTTTATTCTGGTGCTTGTCGCTGCCGTTACCTACTTTGTAGTGTTCGTCGAACGTGGTCAGCGTCGTATTACCGTAAACTATGCGAAACGGCAGGTCGGTAACCGTGTATACGGTGGACAAAGCTCGCATTTGCCGCTGAAACTGAATATGGCTGGGGTGATTCCTCCTATTTTTGCCTCCTCCATTATTCTGTTGCCAGCAACAATTGCCAGCTGGTTCGCGACCACCCCGGGTTTAGGTTGGTTACGTGACTTGGAAGCTGCCTTGTCACCACGTCAGCCTTTATACATCACGCTTTTCTCGGCGTTGATCATTCTGTTTTGTTTCTTCTATACGGCCTTGGTGTTTAACAGCCGTGAAACAGCAGACAACTTAAAGAAAAGCGGTGCATTTGTACCGGGTATTCGCCCTGGCGCACAAACAGCACGTTATGTAGACCGTATCCTTACTCGCTTAACGCTAGCAGGTGCTATCTACATTACCTTTGTATGTTTGGTTCCAGAGTTTTTACAAATGCGCTGGAATGTACCGTTCTATTTTGGTGGTACTTCCTTGCTGATTATTGTTGTGGTTACCATGGACTTCATGGCACAGGCTCAGGCCTACGTGATGTCTCAACAATATGACTCGTTGCTGAAGAAGGCCAACTTCAAAGGCACGGGTATGCCCATGCGATAGATAGACGAACAAATGGCAAAGGACGACGTCATACAAATGCAAGGGGAGGTCATTGAGAACCTTCCGAACGCAACTTTTCGTATCAAGCTAGAAAATGGCCACGTGGTGTTAGGCTACGTTTCAGGCAAGATGCGCATGCATTACATCCGGATTTTGCCGGGTGATAAGGTCACGGTGGAGCTCACGCCCTATGACTTATCCCGAGGCAGAATCGTATTCCGCTCTAAATAGTAGCGGTCGGTAACAGGAAACTAGGAGTCAACCATGAAGGTAATGGCATCAGTTAAGCGGATCTGCCGCAACTGTAAAATCATTAAACGTCATGGCGTGGTACGTGTAATTTGCACTGATCCCCGTCACAAGCAGCGTCAAGGCTAAGTGCCGAAACGCAACCGATTTAACAAGGAATAACCATGGCCCGTATTGCTGGCATAAACATCCCGCCGCATCAACACGCCGAAATCGGTCTAACCGCGATTTTCGGCATTGGTCGCACCCGCGCTCGTCAAATTTGCGATGCGTCAGGTATTGAGTACTCTAAGAAGGTCCGCGACCTTAGCGACGCTGAGCTGGAAAAAATTCGCGAACAGATTTCTCAGTTTTTAGTTGAAGGTGATTTACGTCGCGAAGTTCAACTATCTGTGAAACGTCTAATAGACTTAGGAACTTACCGTGGCATGCGCCATCGCCGTGGGCTGCCTGTGCGCGGACAACGCACTCGCACGAACGCTCGTACCCGTAAAGGGCCACGTCGCGCAGCGCAGTCCCTGAAGAAATAATCGAGGAATAGAAGATGGCTAAAGCTTCTGGCGCATCGCGCGCTCGTAAGAGAATCAAAAAGAACGTATCGGACGGCATTGCGCACGTTCAAGCTACGTTCAACAACACAATCATTACCATCACCGATCGTCAAGGCAATGCATTGTCTTGGGCGACCTCTGGTGGCGCGGGTTTTAAAGGCTCGCGTAAATCGACGCCGTTTGCTGCACAGGTCGCTGCCGAAGCGGCAGGTCGCACCGCTATGGAATACGGTGTCAAAAACTTGGAAGTACGCATCAAGGGCCCAGGCCCTGGCCGTGATTCGTCGGTTCGCGCACTCAATGCTTTGGGTATCAAAATTACCAGCATTGCAGACATTACGCCGATTCCGCACAACGGTTGCCGTCCACCCAAGCGTCGTCGTATTTAAGGGGAAGCTAAGTGGCTCGTTATATTGGACCTAAATGTAAACTCTCGCGTCGCGAGGGTACCGATCTCTTTTTAAAGAGCGCCCGCCGTTCACTCGACTCCAAGTGCAAACTTGAGTCACGCCCTGGTCAGCACGGCCGCACCTCCGGTGCCCGTACATCTGACTACGGTCTGCAGTTGCGCGAGAAGCAGAAGCTCAAGCGTATGTACGGTGTACTCGAGAAGCAATTCCGTCGTTACTTTGCAGAAGCCGAGCGTCGCCGTGGTAACACAGGTGAAACGCTGATTCAGCTTCTAGAGTCTCGTTTGGATAACGTGGTGTACCGCATGGGCTTTGGCTCTACACGTGCCGAAGCACGTCAGTTGGTTACTCACCGTGCTATCGAATTGAACGGTCACACCGCCGACATCGCATCCATGCTGGTTAAACCCGGTGATGTAGTGTCGATCCGTGAGAAATCACGCGGTCAAAGCCGTATCAAAGAATCGCTCGATTTGGCTTCTAGCGTTGGCCTGCCACAGTGGGTAGACGTTGATAGCAGCAAACTAAGCGGTGTATTTAA
>DATGRU010000177.1:0-4624 GCA_035303295.1 Paenalcaligenes sp. | reverse complement strand
CACCAAACCGAAGTGTGGATGGACAGCGGCGTGCGATCAGGCCAAGACATCCTACGCGCCGTCGCCCTTGGCGCCCAATCCACCATGGTCGGCCGCGCCTTCCTGTACGCCCTTGGCGCAGCAGGCGAAGCCGGTGTTACCCGACTGCTAGAGCTACTGGAAAACGAACTAAGCGTAACCCTAGGCTTCTGCGGGCTGAGCGACATTCAGCAAGCTGACCGACGCATATTACTGAACCCAAACGTATTTGATCGTTAAGGCTTATTGTTATGGCCTTTGACACGCCAGCTGTTTAGGGCAGAGTGAACACACATCATAGTGTTGTGTTGGCTCTGCTTATTCAGCACAGTGCCCATCTACCGATTTTAATGTGTAGGTAAACAGTCTCTGTCAGACTCGTCGGTGTTAATTATCGACTGTTTTTATAAGCGTTTAAAAGCGATGCACCACATTACCATCCGCCCCATGACCATCGACGATTACGACGCGGTCATCGCTTTACTACAAAAAACAGAAGGGGTCAGCATACGTGATGCCGATTCGCTGGAAGCCACACAACGCTACCTAGCGCGAAACCCAAATTTAAGCTTTGTAGCCACAGAACAGGGCGCAGTAATCGGCTGCATCATGGCCGGACACGACGGGCGACGCGGCTACCTACAACACCTAGCCGTCGCACCCACCCACCGTAACCGTGGCATTGCGTCGCAACTGATTGAAAGCAGCTTAGTCGAGCTGGAGCGTCTAGGCATCTATAAAAGTCACATTGATGTGCTGCAAAGCAATGCATCTGCTCAGCGGTATTGGGAAGCGAAGGGCTGGGTGTTACGGACGGATATACGAAAGTACTCGACTGTGCGTGGGGGTGGAGGGAATGCGTAATTTGTCAGAGATGTTTCCCATCACATATCGGGACTTAATGCGTGTACTGTCGGCAACCATGGAGGTGCAGCCGGATGCAGAGCGGGCATACTTTCTTATTAAGAACCAGCCAATTCCAGAGTTCCGTCATAAAACCATTTGGCAACTGATGAAGGAAGGGCGCACCGAAGATGCGATTAGCTATCTTGAATCGATTGCTTCAGGCTTCGTTGGATGATACTGACCGGTAACAGCACCGCTTTTTATAGCGGAACTAGCAATGGACAAACTCAAGCCATCAACCTCCACGACCCTATCCTCGCCGGTACATTACTTCCAGCCGTGGGAAGTTATAACGATTTAGTGGTGTTAACGGTGACGTACTAGGGATAGTGAGTTGTTGGGTCGTGTACGTATGTTTGGGCTTTCATTGGAAGCCCATTTTCATTGCCCCGTAACCCGAAAAACTAGCTGATCTTATCTATTACCAAGTTAGGAGAGGAATAGTTAAGTATTTATTTATAGGTTTTAACCTATATGGCATATAATCTATATTAAGCGGAACACATGTGGAAAATAGAGACAACGGACACGTTTGATAAGTGGTTCGATGCACTGGATGACAAAGACCGAACTAATGTCTTGGCATCTATGATTGTGCTTCAGGAGCGGGGGCCGATGTTGCCCAGACCTTATGCTGATACGGTCAATGGCTCGGCTTACAGCAACATGAAAGAGTTACGAGTACAAAGTAAGGGCGATCCCATCCGAGCATTCTTTGCATTCGATCCAAACCGGAAAGGGATTCTTTTATGCGCGGGTAATAAAACCGGTGATGAAAAAAGGTTTTATAAAGTGATGATTCCTATCGCTGATCGTGAGTTTGAACAACACCTGAACAATAGAGATAAGGAGTAAAGTCATGGCCAGAACACTTGACGAAATACTAAAAAGTGAAAAGCCAGAGGTGGTAGCGAATGCAAAAAAGGCGGCAACCGAGATTATGCTGAATATCCATTTGGCCGAGCTACGCGAGCGTATGCATTTAACGCAAAACGAGATAGCCAAGGCATTGAATATCAAGCAACCCACAGTCTCTGAAATGGAAAAGCCGGGAAGAGATATCAAACTATCATCGCTCAAACGCTACGTAGAAGCAGCGGGTGGAAAGCTGCGTATCGATGTTGAATTACCAGATGGTACGCATTATGGGTTTTCTGTGTAAGGCCGAATTATAGTTTTCAAGAAAGCCATTGCTGTCGCTGAAGGAAATGCGTGATAGCTTGTTCCCGAGGCGAAAGTATGGCCATACCTCTATTCACGGTTAGTCCCGAAAGGATAGCCCCCTATGTGCCTTATAAGGTGTTAAATGGATGTTAGAGGCCTGAAATTTTCAGGCTCGGCCGCGCTGACGTGGTTATTTACAACATTTGGTTGTTGTCGCCACCACCTACTGCTGCAGGGAAAGTAAAGGCAGATATACGAAGCGCTTTATAGCCCTTATCACGCTGTAGTTCATCCCTAAAAACTCATAATCCATATTCACCCTAGCAATCTTGACAGCGATATTACGAACGTAATAATGTGGTAATTAATGTAAGCAAATATATCAATTGAAACTGAATAGTGTGTTTCGTCGGCTGTCTTAAACGAGTAGTACCCATCAATCAAAACGGCGCTCCTTCCGTGAGCGCTGGTACCTGAAGTGAAAGCGTGATCTAAGGGGAGTGTGGTGAGTTTCTGCGTAGTAAAGCGTTGCAAGAGTGGTTTTAACCGTAGGTGGTTTTTTGGCCCATGGTGTTGTCTTCCACCACAACCTCGTGTTTTATGGCCGCTCAGTGAAGCAGTAGTAAAGGGCTTTCGTCGCTTCATTATTAGTCTATGTTTTGCTTCGGCCATTGTCTTTGTCACAGGGGCTCACGCCAGTTCACTACGCATTTCACCTGTGGGCTTAGATTTACCGTTAACACAGCGAGCAGGGGCGATCACGTTAATTAATGCGGGAAGCGAGCCTCTTAATCTACAGCTTCGCGCTTTCACGTGGACTCAACAACATAATGCCGACCAGCTTTCCCAAACTTCAGATTTAATTATTAGCCCTCCGGCGGCCACCATACCTGCGGGAGCCTCGTATACGGTTAGGGTGGCACGCACAGAACTTACATCAACTACGGCGCTAAGCTATCGCTTGGTAATCGATGAATTGCCTAAGCCCACCGACCCTCGTACAGTAAGTCAGGGCGTGGCAATGGTTTTGCGTACCTCACTGCCGGTGTTTTTCTCCGATTCTCGTGCCATTGCGGACTTATCGTGGCGTATTAGCCGTGACGGCGATGCCTTGCATGTGGACGTTATCAATCAAGGGCAACGTTACGCCAAAATCACGGGGCTTCGTCTGCAAACCCACGAAGGCAAGTATTACGAGTTTGGGCAAGGGCTGAATGCCTATGTGTTGCCTGATGCGCAAAAACGACTTTCCTTGCGCAATTCCGCTTTTCACTCCCTTGCTAACGGTGCCATTGTGCGTTTAATGGGCCGTGATGGACGATTAGACATCAATGAAAGCGTTACGGTGCATGTTCAGCCATGAACTACAGCAACCGTTTTTCGCAGGCAATAATGAGTTTGGCCTGCATGATCAGTGCTGCCCCTGTGCACGCCGAAACCTTAAATTCTTATCGCTCAGAACCGGTTGCTCTGATGTTAGAGCTTAGTGTGAATGGCTCTGGTAGTTCACGGCTGATGCACGTGCAACGTTTTGATGATGGCGAGCTTAGGCTTAAAGCTGATGACCTGCGTCATTTGCGTATCCGCGTTGCTGCGAACGTTGCCAATGATGAGATGGTGTCGTTACGTAATTGGCCCAGCATTCAGGCAGACTACAACGAGGCAAAACAAACTTTAGCGTTACAGGTGCCCGATCACCTGCTGGAGCCCTATACCGTCGATCTGTACAGTACACGTAGTCAGCGCATTGATGAAAACAGCCTCGACGCACTTCCCGCAACGGTCTTTAATTACGGCCTTTATCATTCACGACAATCTGGGCAAAACACGTTTGGTGCGAATGCTGAATTACTGCTAACAGGCCGCTATGGGCTGTTATCGAATACCGCCTTGTTCAATAGCCGAGCCCAAGCAGGCTTTGACAACACGGTGCGCTTAGACACCCGCTGGCAGTACATCGACCCAGTAAACGTACGCTCGTATGTGGTGGGCGATTTTGTTAGCAATGCTACGTCGTGGGGCGCTAGTGTACGGTTAGCAGGTGTGCAATGGGCCAGTGCGTTCGACCAACGATCAGACCTTGTTACCACCGCATTACCGCAGTTCTCGGGCTCTGCCGCACTACCTTCTACGCTGGATTTATACGTTAACCAACAACGTATTTATTCAGGGGACATTCCCTCGGGGCCCTTTGAGCTGAGGGCGTTGCCCTTTGTGTCGGGTAACGAGGTTAGCTTAGTCACCACCGACATACATGGTCGACAACGAACCTTAACGCAGCCGTATTACTACAGCGCACGTTTATTGCAGCCAGCCTTAACCCAGTTTTCAGTCGATGTGGGCATTCCTCGCTTGTTTTACGGTTTGCGCTCCAACGTTTACGACAACACGATTTTTGCTTCTGGTGTATTCAGGCATGGTTTACGTCACACCACGACCCTTGAGGCCCACACACAGGGCACAGGCGACGGACTTGTTAATGTTGGACTTGGACTAGCACAAGGTATAGGTGGGCGCGGAGTATTAAGCGGGGCGA
>DATGRU010000176.1:0-5747 GCA_035303295.1 Paenalcaligenes sp. | reverse complement strand
AAAACAAAGCCCGACACAGTGAATTTCACGTGTCGGGCTTGTTGCTTATGTTTTGTAAAACCTTTGCGTCGGCTTATTTGATGATTTTCAGGTGGGACGCTTTGCTTTCACCAGTAGACTTTTTCTCGTCGGTAGAGTCGGCAGACGAAGCGGGCGTAGCCGGTACCGCGGTGGGGCCGCTAGCAGGGCTTGAGCTTGGCGCTTCGCTACTGCTGCCATAAGGCACGGACTCACTGACCTCAAAACCCATACCTGAGCCTGTTTCGCGAGCAAAAATCGCAGCAACAGCAGCAACAGGCACAAAGATGTCTTCAGTGATGCCGTTAAAGCGGGCCTGAAACTCGATGTAGTCGTTACCAATTTGCAATTGGTTGGTAGCTAACAGACCCACGTTTAAGGTGATTTGCCCATCTTGTATAAAGGCAGGCGGCACCACGGTATTTTCATCTACCTGTACGACGATATGAGGCGTATAGCCGTTATCGGTGCACCAATCGTGCAGTGCACGAATCAAATAAGGTTTGGTAGAAGGTTCTTGCATAAGCTTAGCGGCGCATGACCTTTTCAGATGGGGTCAGTGCTTCAATAAAGGCTGGGCGAGAGAAAACGCGCTCGGCATATTTTTGAATAGGCGCTGCACTTTTAGGCAGTTCAATGCCGTAGTGATCCAAACGCCAGAGCAAGGGGGCAATCGCCACGTCGAGCATCGAGAACTCTTCGTCGAGCATGTACTTGTTCTTGGTCAGAATGGGTGCAAGCTGCGCTAAATGGTCGCGAATTTGCTGACGTGCTTTGTCTTGAACTTTGGTGTCGGTAATGCGACGGTCTTCAAGCACCGAGACGTTAACAAACAGTTCGCGCTCGAAGTTGTATAAGAACAGGCGAGTACGCGCACGCATCGTTGGATCCGCAGGCATAAGCTGAGGATGGGGGAAGCGTTCGTCGATGTATTCGTTAATGATATTTGATTCGTACAGTACCAGTTCGCGTTCTACTAAAATGGGCACTTGACCGTAGGGATTCATGACCGAAATGTCTTCGGGCTTGTTGTACAGGTCGATATCACGAATCTCGAAATCCATGCCTTTTTCAAACAGCACAAAGCGGCATCGTTGTGAAAACGGGCACGTTGTTCCAGAGTAGAGCACCATCATGTTGTGGATTCCAGTCGTATAAATAAAAACAAGAGCCAGATGATGGCTCTAATGGGTGGCAGTGGCACAGTAGGCCAAGCACGTCATTAAGCGATGTAAAACTGCTTGCTGCTGTAGCAGTATACGGCAGCAAGCGTTTTATATTGCTATTTAATGTCTTTCCAGTAGACCTTGTTCAAACGCCAGGCTACACCAAAGAAGACAAATAAGAATAACAGAACCACGACACCGATTTTCTTACGGGTCAGTTGCATTGGTTCAGCCATCCAAGCCATGTAGTTGCTTAGGTCGGCAACATCGCTGTCGAATTGTGCGGCCATTCTGGCATCTACCGGCGTGAGCTTAACGGTTTCACCGGCTTTACCGGAGTAGTTGCTGAGCTCTTCTGTTGTGGTGGTAGTAAAGCCGTGCTCGTCTACGTTAGTGATGGTGCGCACCCATTGGGTAGAGCCATCTTCAGCGGTGACTTGCTCAACTTTATTGCGCTCAAGTGTGGTGGGGCCTTGACGCTCCCAAAGGGCGTGAGGCATACCAACGCTTGGGTACACCAAGTTATCCCATCCGGTAGGACGGCTGGTGTCGCGGAAGAAGGTGCGCAGGTAGGTATAGATGTAGTCTTTACCTGAAGGGCCAAGGTTTGTGGACAGGGCGCGTGCGGTAACCGATAAATCGGGTGGCGCTGCACCAAACCAGTTACTGCCGTCGGCGGGACGCATTGCAATGGTCATCAAATCGCCCACGCGGTCGGTCGTAAACAGTAAGTTGTCGCGGATTTCTTCTTCCGTTAAGCCAATTTCTGTCAGCTTGTTATAGCGCATGGAGTTCGCGCTATGGCAGTTCAGACAGTAATTGATGAACAGTTTGGCACCATTTTGCAAAGATGCCATATCGTTGATGCGGTTAGGAGCGCGTTCAAGCGGGTATCCCCCGTCGGCGGCGAAAGCCGCCGCCGTGCAGGTAAGGGACAACGCCAGAGCGCCAAGCAGTTTTTTAATCATGGTCATTCCGTGTTGTGTTGAGGTCCTTAGTGGGCGCGGAAAGTTACGCGATCCGGTACGGGCTTAAATGTACCCAAACGGGACCACACTGGCATTAACAAGAAGAACGCCAGATAAATAACGGTACCGATTTGGCTAAGCAAGTTAAAGAGATCGTTTGGCGGTTGCGTGCCCAAGTACCCTAGCATCACGAAGTTAATCAAGAAAATAGCGTACACGATCTTGTGCCAGCCCGGACGATAACGGATCGACTTAACAGGGGAGGTATCCAGCCATGGTAAGAAGAACAGAATGACGACTGTGCCGCCCATAATGACCACACCCCAGAATTTTGCATCGAAAATCTTAAAGGAGATGGCAACAGCAATAAGAATAACGGGCACGATAATGCGCCAGATACCCGGCAAGCGGCCTTTGAAGAACAAGATTACGGCAGCAAACAACGTGGCAGCAAGCAGTAACCAAGTGAAGTCTTCAGTGGTAGCACGCAGCATGGAGTAGAACGGGGTGAAGTACCAAACCGGCGCAATGTGCGGAGGGGTCTTCATTGGGTCAGCTGGAATGAAGTTGTTAAATTCCAAGAAATACCCGCCCATTTCTGGTGCGAAGAACATAATGGCTGCAAAAACGATCAAGAAGCCTGCTACACCCACGATATCGTGTACGGAGTAGTAAGGATGGAAAGGAATACCATCCAGTGGATTGCCTTTAGCGTCTTTAGGGCCTTCTTTGATTTCTACGCCGTCAGGGTTGTTTGAACCCACTTCGTGCAACGCAATAATGTGTGCAACGACCAAACCAATTAAGGCCAAAGGAATAGCAATAACGTGCAGGGCGAAGAAACGGATCAGCGTAGCGTCGGAAACAACGTAGTCACCACGAATCCAGATGGCCAGCTCAGGACCAATAAAAGGAATCGCTGAGAACAGGTTCACAATAACCTGCGCACCCCAGTAGGACATTTGGCCCCATGGAAGCAAATAGCCCAAGAAGGCTTCAGCCATTAGACACAGGAAAATTGCAACACCGAAGATCCACACTAGCTCGCGTGGTTTGCGGTATGAACCGTAAAGCAAGCCGCGCAGCATATGCAAATAAACCACCACGAAGAACATGGAGGCACCGGTGGAGTGCATGTAGCGAATGATCCAGCCACCTGGAACTTCGCGCATGATGTACTCGACCGAAGCAAAAGCCAGTTCGGCATCGGGTTTGTAATTCATGACCAGAAAAATACCGGTCACGATTTGAATAACAAGCACTAATAGTGCCAATGAGCCAAAGAAGTACCAGAAGTTGAAGTTCTTCGGCGCGTAATACTCCGACATATGCTCTTTGAATAGCGGCGTCAGGGGGAAGCGCCGGTCAATCCATCCTAAGAGTCCTGTCGTTTCGACGGTTTTCTCGCCAGCCATGAAACGGCTCCTTTAATCTTTATTAAAAATTAGCTTTCTAGTTAGCCTTACGCTTTGTTGTTTTCATCAACACCGATGGTAATTTTGGTACCGTCAGCCGAAAACTCGTAGGGCGGAACTTCGAGGTTGTCTGGAGCAGGTTTATTGCTGAAAACCCGACCGGCAAGATCGAATGTAGAGCCGTGGCATGGACATAAGAAGCCGCCAGACCAGTCGCTTGGTACGCCCGGTTGGGCACCAGGGCTAAGACGTGGAGTAGGCGAGCAGCCAAGGTGTGTACAAATACCGATACACACGAAAATTTCGGGACGACGTGAGCGGTATTCGTTTTGTGCGTATTCGGGAGTGAAGCCCGGGCGCTCGGACAGGGGGTCGGCCAGTTGGTTATCTAAACCATCAAGGCTGGCTAGCTGGGCTTCGGTGCGGTGCAAGATCCAGATTGGATTACCGCGCCACTCAACGGTAAGCATTTGGCCTGGAGCAAGCGCGGAGATATCTACTTCAACTGGAGCACCTGCAGCACGTGCTTTTGCCGAGGGTGCAAACGACCCGACAAAAGGTACGGCTGTTCCTACGCCCGCGACACCACCTACCGCACAGGCGGTGGTGACCCAGAAACGGCGCTCAGGATCGGACGGCTTTTTTTCGTCCGCTCCGTTATCATCGGGCTGTGTCGTAATCTGACTCATTCTAGTATCCTTATTCCTGCCCATATAGGGCTTCCCACAATTTACGGATTTGGGTCTGGGTATGTTATATCAACCCAGTATTATAGCGTTACCAATCACAAGTGACTTGATCTAAGAGGTATATATGGGCAAAACCCGTGGTTTTATTCAAGAATTTCGAGAGTTCGCTATTAAAGGCAACATGATTGACCTAGCAGTAGGGGTCATTATAGGTGGTGCGTTTGGCAAGATCATTGATTCGTTCGTCAAAGATATTGTTATGCCAATTATTAGCTTCATCTTGGGTGGCGAGGTTGATTTCTCGAATAAGCTTCTCGTGCTACGAGAACCCGAAGGTTATACCGGCCCCTACACTGTAGACGCCTTGAACGAAGCAGGTGCCTTGGTGTTGTCTTGGGGTAACTTCCTCACAATATTTATCAATTTTATCTTACTTGCACTGGTTGTGTTCTTAATGGTGAAAATGGTGAATCGACTGCGCCGTGCTGCAGAGCGTGAAGAAGAAGTCGCAGCGGTGGAAGAGCCAGCGCCAACCCCTGAAGACATCGTATTGTTGCGTGAAATCCGTGATTCGTTGCGGACGCAGTCTAACCCGAACAACTAAGCACTCGTTGCTTTGCTTGTATGTACCAACCCCGCCTGCAGGCGGGGTTTTTCGTTGTGTTGCAGAAATTAGCGGCGCAATTAGATGGGGTTATCCAAATCCACAAACTCAACCTTAATACCGAAGTGCTGTGCAATGGCTTGTCCTAAGGCGGCAACGCCATAGCGTTCGGTGGCATGGTGACCCGCGCCGATGAAAGCCGTACCGGTTTCGCAGGCCAAATGGTAAGTGGGCTCAGACGCTTCGCCAGATAGGTATAAGTCGACACCCGCATCAACGGCCGCTTGCATAAAGCCTTGCGCACCACCGGTACACCACGCCACACGCTCAATAGTTTGTTGCCTGTTACCAACAACCAAGGGCTCACGTTGCAATTGTTTGCAAATGGCATTGGCGAGCGTTTCGAGCGATTGTGGGGTTTCCAGTTTGCCCAGCCACACTAAATTTCCGGGGCCACAGGTCAGCGGTTTACCTTCACTATCCCGATCAGGAGTAAAGCCTAAAACCTTAGCCAATTGGGCGTTATTACCCAGTTCGGGATGGGCGTCTAAGGGCAGGTGATAGCCCAGAACATTCAGGTTGTGCTGTAACGCGATGGCGATACGTTTCTTCTTAATGCCTTGAATGCGAGGGTCTTCATTTTTCCAAAACCAGCCATGGTGCACCAATACGGTATCGGCACCCCGAGCCACAGCTTCTTCCAGTAGCGCCTGACTTGCGGTTACCCCGCATAAAATATGACGCACTTCATCGTTGCCCTCCACCTGTAGCCCATTGGGACAATAGTCGGCAAAATTATGGGGCTGTAAGGTTTGTTCTAACCAAAGGTTGAGCTCGTGGCGTGTGATGTGTTTCATTACGTCTTTCCTAATTGATTCGGTTTGGTG
>DATGRU010000175.1:0-2783 GCA_035303295.1 Paenalcaligenes sp. | reverse complement strand
TTAAGCCCACAAAGACAAGCCAAAGCTGCCGTTTAGAACTTATGGCTGCTTGAGTCGGTGAAACGTGTTGTGTGGGTGATTGGCTCATGACTGAGTGGGTTGTAAGTAACGATTGTAATCGGCAGCTATTAGGTATGGGTCATCGCGTTGAGGCCTGAAAGCTGTCGGGATTGTAGGGCTGAAACCCGTATTCGTGCAGTTTGGTTTTGTTGTTGCCGTGCTACCCGGACAACAACGGTAACCACACGGCGAGCGCAATGAGGGTTGCAAGCAGCACAGGTGGGGTGATAAGTAAGCCGATTTTCATGTATTCACCCCAGCCGATTCTATAACCTTTGTCAGCTAATACGTGTAGCCACATCAAGGTGGCGAGGCTGCCGATAGGCGTGAATTTAGGGCCTAAATCGTTACCAATCACGTTGGCGTAAATCATAAGTTCTTGAATGTTTGGTGCTACATTAGCGTGATCGATTGCTAAGGCACCAATCAAGGTAGAGGGCAAATTATTCATGATCGAAGCAACTAAGGCAGACAGAAAGCCTGTACCGATGGTTGCTACGATATGGCCTTGCTGCGCTAGCCACTGCAGTGTCGCGGCACCGTAGCCCGTAAGACCAGCATGGCCTAAGCCGTAAACGACTAAATACATGCCCAGCGAGAACAAAACAATTTGCCACGGTGCGTGACGCAACGCTAATTTCACCGAAATAATCGCTTGCTGGCGCGGGCGGCCCCAACGGCCTGCGGTGGCTATTAGCAACAGTGCTGCCATACCGGTAATTGGGGAAATGGGCCAGTTTAAGGGGGCGGTGACGAAGTAGGCCGCGAGTAGGGTGGCCAAGATAGGAAAGGCTGCTTTAAATACCAGTGGATCACGAATAGCTAGATGCGGGGGGCTCAACTTATCAACGTCATAGCGTTTGGGGATTTTTCGGCCAAACACTAGCCAAAGCACCATTAAGGTAGCAAGTAAGGAGACCAGATTAACGGGCACCATAACGCTAGCATAACGGTCGAATCCAATACCAAAATAGTTCGCGCTGACGATATTAACTAGATTCGAAATAACCAGTGGCAAGCTGGTGGTATCGGCGACGAAGCCCGTGGCGATAATTAAAGCAAAAGCGCCCGCTGGCGAGAAATTCAGCTGCAACAGAATAGCGATCACAATCGGGGTAAGCAGTAGTGCCGCCCCGTCATTCGCAAAAAACGCAGCGATGATTGCGCCTAAGATAATCAGTAAAGGAAATAGCCGGTGCCCACGCCCTTTGCCCCAGCGGGCTACGTGTAAGGCGGCCCAAGCAAAAAAGCCTGCAGCATCCAGAATAAGCGAGATAATAATTAGCGCTACAAAGGTAAAGGTGGCATCCCAGACGATGTTCCAAACGATGGAGACATCGGCCCATTGCACCACGCCGCTTAGCAAGGCAAGCAGTGCACCACCCATGGCACTCCAGCCAATACCAAGACCTTTGGGCTGCCAGATTACGAGCAGCAATGTAACGGCGAAAATGGCTAACGCCAGCATGGTTGTCCTACTAGGTAAGTTGCTTGCGTAGTCACTTGCACTGCTGCTAAGCGTACTGGCAAAAATAAAGGGATAGGTAGCCCAATGCGGCCAACCTATCCCTTCATTATAGAACAGCGTTTACGCTATATAGCGTTTACCATGTGGTGGTGTACGCACCTTTGAAGGTTTCTTCAACGAAGGCTTTTAGCTCGTCGGAGCGGTAAGACTCAACATAGGTAGCGATACGCGGATCGTCTTTGTTATCTTCACGTGCTGCAATCACAACGACAGCGAACTGCGCATCAGAGCTTTCCAGAGTAAGGGAATCGTCGGTAGGCGATAAACCAGCTTGTACGGCATAAGCAGAGTTCACCGCAGCTGCATCAACATCGGATAAGGAGTGGGGCAGTTGAGCTGCTTCAATTTCAATAAAGCGGAATTTCTTGGGATTTTCGACAATATCGAAAGGTGATGCCGTAACGGTGACGCCGTCTTTAAGTTTAATTAGATTGGCAGCTTGCAATACCAATAGGGCGCGCGCACCGTTGGTGGGGTCGTTAGGGATTGCAATGGTTCCGCCTTCAGGAAGTTCGTCAATGGAATCGTAACGGTTAGAGTACACCCCCATTAATTGAACGACACCGTTCCCAACTGGAACCAGTTTATAGCCGCGCATTTCGTTTTGAGATTCTAAAAACGGCACGTGCTGATAAATGTTGATATCAATGTCACCCGCATCTAACGCGGCATTGGGCTGAATAAAGTCGTTGAACTCAACCAAACGTACTTCAAGACCTTTTTCTTTGGCCACTTTTTGCACTACCTCACCCATTTGTGCATGAGGGCCTGCCGTTACACCCACGCGAAGCACATCATCTTGAGCGTGTACAGGACTTAAGTGGACGAGGGATACGGTTGCAACAGCACCGACAAATTGCAGTAAACGGCGTAGGGGTGATTGAGGCATGAAATTCTCTTATAGTTAAAAGGCAAGGATGGCAGTGATTTACACTGCTCATTCTTATATAGCAATACCGCTGATTTTACCTATAATATTTAGAAGCGTTATGTGATTTTTACTT
The DNA here is from genome assembly GCA_035303295.1 of Paenalcaligenes sp. Classification (GTDB taxonomy): domain Bacteria; phylum Pseudomonadota; class Gammaproteobacteria; order Burkholderiales; family Burkholderiaceae_B; genus Paenalcaligenes. Next base: position 191 of record DATGRU010000175.1, on the reverse strand, counting down.
ATGGCCATATAACTATAAGTTTTAAACCTTCGGTTTTTTATTCATTAGCGTCGAACGATTTTTGAACACCTTGTGTGTTCCCTTATTTCCATACAATTTTATGTCTACTTCCGAGCTCCATCCTCATCTTGCTAATTTGTTGGCGGATAATTACGTTGCCATTGACCCTGATCTGCCTGATCTGCTTAAGC
>DATGRU010000174.1:0-17961 GCA_035303295.1 Paenalcaligenes sp. | reverse complement strand
TCGTCATCGCACCTCGGCCAAACGTCGGGGCAAGACCTGCCACCGTCGGGCCGTGTCAGACACGGGCTTGGTTATCGAATGCCAATGCACCCATACTACGAATTACTTTGTGCGTAATATAGGCGACTTCATTAGAACTAGCAGAGGCTGCCAGCATGCCAGTGGTAAGCCAGCGGTTTACCGTTTGACCTTGTTCGTTGCGCTCAATAAAGTTCGCATCGCGGTCGTCTTTCATTAAACGGGCAACGCGGTTAATAGCGTCGTCCCAAGAAATACGCTCCCATTTGTCCGAGCCAGGAGCACGGTACTCAGGGTATTTCAATCGGTGGGGACTATTAATAAAGTCGGTAAGACCAGCCCCCTTCGGACAGAGTGTGCCGCGGTTAACGGGGTGATCGGGGTCACCTTCAATATGCATGATTCGGGGATGGGCATTTTTTGCGCCATCGCCCAAGCTGTACATAAGCAAACCACATGCTACAGAACAGTATGGACAGGTGTTACGCGTTTCGGTCATACGCGCCAACTTGTACTGACGGACCTCTGCCATTGCTGGAGTAGGTGCCGCCCCTAGCAGGGCTAGGCTGGAGCTTGCCAGAGTGGTGCCTGTCACCTTAAAGAATTGCCGCCGGTTCATCTTGACCATGGCGCCCTCCAAGAGTGATGCGATTGAGATGTGAGAGCGCTTGTGACGCTCTCATCTAGTTGAAGTATACGGGTAACAGAGGGTACCCACCAAGATAAACAAGGGTATTCCTTGGGTTTTGCTCATAGTGTGTACACTTTTGTACACCCTTTACTTTTGTACACCCTTTACATTTCCCCCTTGATCCCCGCAGTGTCGTACACCGCAAACATGATTAAAACTGTTGGTGTACCCCGTATTTTTAACACTGTCCCTGCGTCATAAACGACTAAATAAAGCATTGAATATGCCCACTCTTTGCTGCTAAGGGACCACCTTAGCAGCCCAAGCTGTGGTATTAAAACTGCGGTCGCGCCCCCGTTCTAACGGGCCACTGCGCAATTAGCCCCCGCTGCACCGACTCAAGCTGACATTGCACCATCAAATTAATCCCCACATGTCGGCTGAAGTACTGTTCTAGCACTGCCCCCAGCACATAAGGGCTTAGCCCTGCAAATACGCTCTCATCCACTTCGACGCTAATACGTACGCCCCGCCCGTAAACGATGGGACCAGGCAATGGCATACGCTGATGCATCACCTCTGAACTAACCCGCTGAATACCTTGTTGCTGCAACGTTAAGTGTGGATCGCTTTGGTTAGCGTGGATGGTCAGAATACGTTGTAGGTGCTCGGCGGCCTGTTCGCTGTTGAGTGGATCAAAGGCGGCATAATGCTGCTCTAACTGACTAATCAAACGCCATGCGTACTCACCCCGAGCCAAGGGCGGACGCGGCGACGTGGGCGCACGCAGCATACGTATGCCATCGACTGGTGCTGAAATATTTTTCACCACAAAGTCTTGTTGACTGCCACTACTCATCAATAACGGCAAATCACGATTAGTGCACCACACCGTCGCCGATAAATGACGCAGTTTAGGGTGAAAGGGGGCATGGTTTTGATCAACCAGCTGTACCGTTACTTCGCTACCCAAATAGGCACTACGCGTACCATACTGCTTGGCGTGATCCGAATGCAGTCGGTCTTGGCGCTGCAAGCTAAAGTAGGCACCGTAATTACCAACATCGCTGGCAATGCTCTGATAAAAAGGACGAAACGCTTGCTCTCTGTGGGTACCTTGGCCTGCGTAGGCAATAATCCGCTCGGCCGAGTGCACTTCAAAATCTAAGGGGCGGGTACGGTCGACCACCAAATGGTACTGATGCTGATTACTTTGTAAGGCCACACGATCGGCTTGGCGCTTAAACAAATTAATCACGGGCGTGCAATGCAAAGCAAAATTATCTTTGCGAATAACCGCTTCCAGCTCTGCCTCGGAGTTGCCCAATAAAAAGCTTAACTGAAAACCACGCGGTACCGCTTGCCCGTCTTTAGGGTGACTAAGTTGCTGCAGCACTGGCGGCAACGATAAAGCCTTTTGCAAACCTTTTACACTTAAGAACAGGAAGCGCTCAGGAAACGCGAAGTATTCTTGCAGTAAACGGTGGCCCTGAAAATGACGGGGGTCTGCAGGCAATAAGGCTTGATCGTTCGCAAAGCCTTCTTGCTGCAACGCCTCGGGCGCTAAAAAGTGCTTCCACCTAGCGGTTGACTCGGTGTCATGACAAATAACCGCCTGCGTTTGTGTCATGAGCCACTCAAGCAAGGCATACATGTGTGTGTTCTGCCCCTGCAAATACAACATCAGCTGATCAAGCTGCAGATCTTTTAACAACACACCACCCTGCAAATCGAAACGCAAGGTCAGTTGGCGCTGCAGCTGTTGCGAGCGTACGCCGTGCTGCATCGCAAAGGCTTTTAAATCGGTGGCTACAGGGCCAGTATGCAAATGACTGATTTGCAAAGGCGTTAGGCACACATCTTGAGCCGTGGTGAACTCGGGTGCCGTTTGCTCACCTTTGGGCACCTGCCCACGTAGCACCGTGCCCCGCGGCAAGACTGCACCTTTTGCTAAGCTGCCCTGATTAAAACTGGGCTTACATTGCACCACCGTCATAGAAGGCACCGGTGCGGTGTAGTTAGGCTGCAGCAAATCCAACAGGTTGGCGGTGAACTGCGGATACTCCGCATCCATTTTCATCTGAATGCGGGCCGTTAAAAAACTAAAGCCTTCTAACAGTCGCTCGATGTAGGGGTCGGCAACTTCAATATCCTTCATGCCTAGTCGGGCAGCAATTTTTGGGTGTTGCTCTGCAAACTCTTTACCCATCTCGCGCATAAAGGCGAGCTCGTCGTTGTAGTAATCCAGAAATTGCCGCATTGTGCTGTGTAGGCCCTATAGAGAAGCGGGAACTAGCCCATATGAATTTGTTTACCGTCCACTTTGACGAATTCAGAGGCCGTGACCGTGGTCATTTTGCTGTGCAAATGCGCGGCATGCTCGGCTTGCACATCTAAGGTGCCAACGCGCGTGCGATCCGTTTCCGAAGTGATTTTGGTGGCGTTGCGGCTCATGAGTCGAAGTCGATCGACAACCGCCTCATACATTTTCCCCAACAAGCGCACCACACCAATCTGGGCATCCAGCTTCTCGCCTCGATAATGCAGGTGATCAAATTGCCAACGCCCTTGGCTAGCTTGCATGCTTAAGCTTTGGCTTTGCAGGTGTAAGTTACCCGCAACACGAATGGTGGCTTGATCTGGATTAGCTTGTTCAATGACGGCCAATAAAAACACGCGGCTGGTATCCGGGCCACTGATTAACACGGTGTCGCCCAGCTCAGGGCGTAGCAAACAACTCGCAGCCAGCTGACACTGCCATGCTTTACCATCGCACATAACGGTGTATTGCTGCTGATCAATCGCGCTGACTTCACCAATCAGTTGGATGGGGTCGTAAGCGGGGTAATGCTGATGGGATAACAGGGTCATGACTATTGTTCCTCGTCAATTTCTTCTAACGCAATTTGCCCGCTTTCCAAATCAATTTCGGTGCGCACCAATAACTCTCTAGGATACGGGTTAGCCCATAACTGACCGCGAATAAGTAAGGCGATTACGTTGTGGTGCTCAATGTCGGTCGCTGTACTTAAACAGCGAACACTAAGGCTTTCTTGTAAGATGCGCGGCTCGAACTGCACGATGGCATCGTGTACGGCGAATTCCACCTCAGTCCATTCAATTTCGGATAAGCGCTTACCGGCTAAAGCGGCGACACCGTAATTCAAGGTGCTTTGCTGCACATGCGGATACGCTGCTAAATCGTCGTGTGCCGACACACTAATGGTGTTCAACAACCACGCCAAATCCCGCAGCACCGCTTGCTTTAACTGCTCGAAACTTAATACCCAGCGCTGTTGGGCTTCGACACCCTGTTCAGGCCGGTCGTCACGCAGGCGATCCAGCAAGGCGGGTTGTAAGCGATCTCTCGCATTTTTATACATATAAGGCTACGCAAAGCGAAAAAAGCAGCGAGCTGCCCCATAAGGTACAACTCGCTGCTTTCAGGCTAAAACCTAAGCAGTCAACTTGTTTTGCTTAATGTCGTAGCCAACAACGGACTCAGGCCCTTTACCGCCTTTGTCTGTCTGCTCCCAGTACTGCTGTTTCACTTTAGCAGCTTGGAAAGCGTAGCTAACTTCAACGGCATCACCTTCTTGAATACCGCGGTACTGTACGGATGTCACCAATACGTCTTCCAACGTGATGCGGGTGTACTCTACTTGCTCACCACCAGCCTTGCACACGGACACTTCGATTTTGCCCAGATGCTTACCCGTAGCGCAGTGCTGCAACACGGCAGGGGTAGCACGGTCGATCAAGGCCACCACGTGCAAATCGTTGAAGCTGGCTTTACCGGTACCACCACCGCCACCCGATGACATCGAACCAGGCTGTGTAGCACCCCATGAGAAAGACTGAATGTTGGTCCAGTCTTTATGGTTTGCGTCTTTCGATTCGCCATTGGCGCCTTCGATCTTCATGAACATATCTACTGCCACAGTACTTCTCCCTATTCCAATAAAGTACAGTTAAAAGAGAACAGCCTAGCGCGCTAGGCTGACTAATCGGGTGCATCTAAAATAGGCTTCAGACCTATGCCTCGTTTTGCTTCAAAGAAGGCAACTTTGAGACCAGACGTAAAGACACCGTCAAACCTTCAAGCTGATAATGCGGACGCAAGAAAAAACGAGCAGCGTAATAACCCGGGTTATCCTCGATTTCCTGCACTTGTACCTCGGCAGCCGCCAAGGGCTTACGCGATTTAGTTTCTTGTGACGAGTTCACTGGGTCGCCATCTACATAATTCATGATCCAGTCGTTCAACCAGCGCTCCATATCATCGCGCTCCTGAAAAGAACCCACCTTGTCGCGCACAATGCACTTCAAGTAGTGCGCAAAGCGGCAGCAAGCAAACAAATACGGCAGCCGCGCGGCCAGTCGCGCATTCGATGTCGCATCGGGATCGTGATATTCGGCGGGTTTCTGTAAGGACTGCGCGCCAATAAAGGCGGCAAAATCTGAGTTCTTGCGATGCACCAAAGGCATAAAGCCATTTTTTGCTAACTCGGCTTCGCGACGGTCGCTGATAGCAATTTCCGTTGGACACTTCATGTCCACGCCGCCATCGTCTGTGGGGAAGGTATGGGTAGGCAAATCGACTACCGCACCGCCCGACTCTACACCGCGAATCGATGTGCACCAGCCGTATTCTTTAAAGGAGCGATTAATATTCGCGGCCATGGCATAGGCCGAGTTGGCCCAGGCATAACGACTGTGGTCTGCCCCGTCGGTTTCTTCTTCGAAGTCGAACTCGTCCACGGGGTTCGTGCGAGCGCCGTACGGCAGACGAGCCAGAAAACGCGGCATGGCCAAACCGATGTAACGCGCGTCTTCGGACTCGCGTAAGCTGCGCCATGCAGCGTACTCGGTGTTGGTGAAAATTTTGCTCAAATCACGTGGATTAGACAACTCTTGCCAGCTTTGCATTTGCATTACCGATGGGTCTGCCCCTGCAATAAAGGGGCAATGTGCAGCCGCGCTGATGCGTGCCATTTCACCCAACAACTCGACATCGGGTGGGCTGTGATCGAAGTGATAATCACCCACGATGCACCCAATGGGTTCACCCCCAAACTGTCCGTACTCAGCTTCGTACACGTGCTTGAAGATAGGGCTTTGATCCCACGCCACACCTTTGTATCGTTTCAAAGTGCGGCCCAGTTCATTCTTGCTGATGCACATCACCCGAATCTTAAGTTGCTCATCGGTTTCGGTATTGCGCACTAAATAATGCAAGCCGCGCCACGCCCCTTCCATTTTCTGAAACTCTTCGTGGTGCAGGACTTCGTTGATCTGATCGCTTAACTTGCGATCAATTTCAGCAATAATGGCCTGAATCGTGACGTATGCATCATCCGAGTGCTGTACGGTCTGGCTTAAGGCTTGCTCGGCTAAGGTCTGAACCGCCGTTTCCACGGCCGATTTTGCCTGTTCGGTTTTAGGACGAAACTCTTTTTGCAGCAACTGCGAAAGCTCGTCGCCGGCAAAGCCTTGTTCGGTTGATTGGGTGCGTTGCTGGGTAGTGCTCAACATGCTTTATCCTTATTCTGCGGTGCGCACGCTATCGTTCGCTTCACCGTCTTCTTGATCATTACTGCGGGCCTGTGCCACTAAGCTGTTCAACAACGCTGGATTTTCCAACACCTGCTGAATCAGCTCTTCCGCCCCGGTCTTGCCATCCATATACGTCAGCAAATTGGCCAGTTGAGTACGCGCCTCAAGCAAGGCTTTTAGCGGTTCAATTTTTTCGGCAATGCGAGCGGGGTCAAAATCATCCATGCTCTCAAAGCTCAAATCCACATTCAGTTTGCCCTCGCCATTCAGCGTATTGGGCACTTGAAAGGCCACACGTGGCGCAACCGCTTTAACGCGCTCATCGAAGTTATCGATGTCAACTTCCATAAATTGGCGTTCTGCCACAGCCGGCTGTTCAACCTTCGATTTACCAGCCAGATCGGCCATCACGCCCATCACAAATGGCAACTGCACGGTGCGCTCAGCGCCGTAAACCTCCACGTCGTACTCAATTTGCACGCGGGGGGCGCGATTACGCGCGATAAATTTTTGTCCACTACTCATTACGCTCTCCTAAAGCTGGTTACTTTGGCATCCAGATGTCGAACTGATCAGCTCCGGAAGGGATCAGGTTTTGTAAAATCTCAGGGAAACTCATCGGAATGGTTTGCTGCACCCGTTTCAATAAAATCGGTGCGGGGTGACTGGGCTCGTGGGTCTCGAAATAGCTGCACACTTTCTCAAGCATCAACATGGCATCTGCCCGATTGTTAAGCGCCACGCTCTGCCATTGCATAGGCGCCTCCACCTTTGCAGACGTTGGGGCTGCTGCGGACTGCTCCTTATCCGATGCATCGTCTTGTGCCTCCTCAACAACGGCTTCGGTGTGACTGTCTTCGCGCTCGACTCGCTCTGTTACCGTACGAATACTGAGCAACACGGGCGAGAAGTCAGGTGCCCATTCGCCGCCTAGCTTGTCCACCATCAATTCGTGCACGGCTTGCAGGCGTTGCTCAATTCGCAACAACATAGACATTGGGGAATCGGGATCACGACGCGCTTGTTTTAATAGCTCTTGTAAGCGCAGTGGGCCACCGGCAAACAACTCTGGACGGCTGCCTTCTAAGACACTTTCCGCATCCCGCAAGCTTAAAAAGCCATGTTGATCGCGCAACAATGCACTGGCTCGTACGGCTTTGAACAAGCCCTGCATGTCTACAAAGGCTCCTAAAGCATTCATGCGAGGAAACGGGTCGTGCTCGCCCTCTTGGTCTAAACGTGGGTGCACCACATCCCACAAGGACTCAAACATGTGAAGCAGAACATCCAGTCCATCGGCATACGCCTCTAGACCCTGCCGTTCCACTTGCGCCCACACACGCAGTAACAACACGCGTAAATCAGCCGTTTCCAGCAACAACTCATCGGCCTGTTTTAGAACCTGTGCCCACTCGGGTGCTTGAGCTTCAATAATGGTGTTCCCAAATTGTTGCTCAGGCCGCTCCGTCGCTGCCTGCTGCAAAGCTAAAAAGCGCGCATCGTATTCGAGATTGGCGCCACCGGACTGCTCAGCCCACTGACTCAATAAGTGTTCATCGTGTGATTTCATAGCCGAAATTTTAGGGAGCTAAGATGAACATTACATTGCGCTAAGTTGACTGTTTTAAGACGCCTTAATAGTGTTATTCAGACCTTAAAATCTATGACGAATTGTTAGCTCGCTGCCTTCACTGACTTCCAGTGTCGTGTTGTATGGCGGCAGCTCGCCATTCCGCACTTGAATCTGGTAGCGTCCGGGGCGTAAATTCAAACTTTTAAGTGGTGGACTCGCCCCCTGTCGGCGATTATTCACGTACACATCGCCCCAAGGAAAAATGGATAGCTGCACGGCAACGGTATTCGTAGTGGCTTGCTGTGTAGCCGCTGGCTGTGTGTTGGCCACCTGACGCGGCGCAGGTTCTGGGGCGTCGACAGCCGGCTCAGGCTCATCAGGCGGAGTAAGTGCTGAATTGTCTATGGCTGCTTCAGAGTTCTCAGAAGACTCCTCCACCGGCCCCTCAAGCTGTTCGGCATCGTCTACCGGCGTCATCGCTAATGGATCGGGCTCTCGCAACGATGCGATCAGCGCATCCACCTCTGCTGTGGCTTGCGCATTGTCATCAGCACCCATTACGGCAAGCTCAACTTGGTTGCCGTCTGGCTCACTGCTAGTCACAGCTTCCGTTCCATCATGCTCTGGCATCGCCGCTGGCGTTTGGTCAACGGGTAAAGAGGACTGCTCCGTTGCCGCTAAAGAGGGTTCAAGCTGAGGGTTTTCTGAGGGTTGTGCGGCTAACTGCGGGGCTTCACGCGACGCTTCGTCGTTATTCCCCAATTGGAAAAGCAAGGCCACAATAACTGCCACCAACGCAGCACAGACGGCGTATAGCCATTTATTTGTACGAGTTGGGGCGGCGACAGGCATGGCAGCGGCTGCCACAGTTCCGCTAGGCGATACCGTTTCCACCTCGATGGGTTGCACCGATTCATGTGCTATCGACTCTGCACCCAACGGCGCGACGGGCGACGGCACAGGCTGGACAGGTGTAGAAGCTGCAACCGGCACAGAAGCAACGTGGGTCGCTGTTTCCGTAACATCAGATATCTTAGCAACGGGCGCAGCGATGCCCACATACAGTAGAAACTCGTCAATGCTGCTCATCCGCTCATGTGGGTTCAGTTCAGTCGCCAAATCCACGGCCCGACGAAAACGGGGTGAAATATGTGCCAAATCGTCACGACCGCGCAAAGGTGCCAAGGGATTTAACCAGCGTTCACTTGCTAAGGGCAGCGACTCTTTGCACATCAGCTGACGCAACAACATGCCTAAACCGTACACGTCTACTGCAGACGTAACTGGCCAAGCCGCCTCATCGTCTGCCAATAACTCAAACGCCATTAAGGGTGAGGGGGCAAAAGGCTCCTGATCCAGCAAATAACACGAATCATTTTGCACAAATACATTGTCTTCACTCCACTGCCCATACAGACTATTGGCCGCATGACGCTGCTGCAAACAGTGACCTAGCGTTTCCGCAATATGGCGCAATTGTGCTTCATTGAGCGGGTTCACCCATAAAGACGACTGGAGTAAGGGCTGCCACTCAGCGTCCGGTTGCTTAAAAATGTATTCGTTCTGCATGCGATTCAGGCCTGTCCTAGAAATAAACGTCCGAACAATGAAGAAGTAGGTGCACCGGCATGAACCAATGCGCGATGGGCTGCGCCGGTAGCCTGATTCGTCCACCAGTAACTATTGTGTGAATACGGATGAAAACATTGGGGCAATTCGGGCCACGCCAATTGCTCTTCTTCAATCCGCGCGACCGGCGGGTTTTCATGTCCAAAGTTCAGGATGGATAAAATGGCATCATCCCCCTGCGTCACCGGTTCGGGTTGCTGCAACATCGGCGTGATACAGGCTTGCGCCTCCAGCACCGCTAAATCAAATTGCTGCACTGAACAGCCCTGCTGTGTTGCCACCACCAATAATTTGCCCATGGTTTGTAAATAGCGTGCCGAGCCTTTAAGCAACTGCGGATCATAGTGCTCTGCGGGCACAGCCAAACTAATCAGCAAAGGAAATTGCCGCCCTACCCGATCCTGACTGGGAGCAATACAACCAATTTGCAGCTGTTCTTTATCAGGGCTTAAGGCGGCTGGCAACACAAAGTTCCACACCGGCGCCTGCTTGTACTGCGCTGGGGCTTGGCGCAGCAGGTTTTTTTGTTGTTGCAAACTCTGGCTTAACCACTGATACCAGAAATTCAGCAAGGCATTATCTAAACGACGGTGCACAAAATCGCCTGCTGCCATCAGTTTGCCGTACCAACCCAAGCCCTCGTACAGCTCGTCAATACTTAAACGTTGCATAACCACTTACCCTCTTCCCGGGCAGGAAAAAGCCTTTAACTCTGCCAAATTAAACGGACTGGACGAGGAATAAGCACGCAGCTCTAAGCTAAAGTGACGCCCATCCAAATCAAAACGTGCGATCGTAATTTCAGGGCTGGATCCCTGACGTACATCGGTGGCCATATCCAACAAACGGTGTAATGCCCAAGGCCCGGTCGCCGATAAACCTGAACGGCCTTGTTGTGGACTAATGCCCAACACCACTTGGTTGCTGCCACGTTCACCCGGCCATTGCACGGTAGACGCTACCTGCGGTCCATGGGCGTAATGCAACACTTGCCCATCCACATCTAAATTCAAGCGCGTGATGTCGGTGTCCATATCAATGACCCGAATCGCGACTTTGAACGAGGGCTCCATGCTGCCTGCTGCAAAAAACACATCACGAATACGCGCGGCCTGCTCAAAAGAGCGCAAGTATCGTGTGGCCTCGGCCTGTCGGCCATCGATGCCCGGTTTAAAGCGCATGCGCGTGCCCGAGCGATCAACCAATGAGGCCAGCTCACTATTAAAGAATTGCTCCATCATTTGTTGTGGGCCAAAAAAGCGCGCAAAATCGTTAGGTGCGACATCGGCTGTGCTTTGAGCAAAGGGATAACGCCCCGCAATACTACGTCGACAATAATTACCTAGGGTGGCATTCACTCCTTCACCTACTTGCTGTTGCCGCACCGAGTTCACCGCCGCCCCCGACTCAACCACCAGCTGATTCAACATGTCGCCAACGGCACCGGGCATGCGTCCGGCCTCCCCTTGCAGCTTGCTTAGCACATCAGGCTGAGGCAGTGGGCTTTGGCTACGCAAGGCCGAATCGGCCGCCGTTAAATAGGTGTACAACTCGTTTAACAGGGCAATCGTGCCTTCAATAGGTGGCGGCGTACTGGCATTCACTGCGGTGGCCAGCTCGTGATACTTCACGAAGTGGCGATCCACCATCTCTTCTAAACGCTCGGGTGTGCTGTCATGCCGAATCGCACCTTCCATCCCCACGGGACCAAACATTTGCTCTAAGCTCTGCGTAGACGAACTAACCCGCTCTCTGGCTCGATCCAATATAGAGCGCTGATTTTGCTCATCCTCACGCAGTAAAGTGGTTTCAAAGGCCACGTTTTTAATAAAGCGCCCTAATGGCGAATTACTTGCCGAAACGCTACGAGCCAACTCAATGGCATCAATCAAGCTTTCAGGGCGACGCAAGCGCACATCCGCTAAAAACTGATCCCAACGCTTCACGTAATCGGTAAAGTACAAACGGCGTACATCAGTAATGACGGTTGTACGCGGCGGCTGCTTCTGACCAATGGCTAAAATCCACTCGTCATCGCTATAGAGTTGCTCAACGACGGCATCCACACGCTTGCTAAACACATTCCAATAGCCGTTGTACGAAAACAGAGCCGGTACGCCTTCATTAAAAGGCCGCATGCTGTCACGTTCGAACACCAGCGTGGCCTCGGCCCCCGCTAAGGAAATCAAACTACTGTCTTGATCTCCCGATGCACCATACAAACGCAATACACGGCTGTAAGCGCGTTCAGCCAAACCATATTGATCCAGCTCGGATCGTACGGTGCTGACTAATTTTTCATTTTTCGCAAAAGGGGAATGCCACACCTGAGCCGTTAGCAAATTCTCTAAGTGCATGGTCAAACGGTCGTACTGACCACGGGTGTAATCCGCAGGCAATACTGGCTGCAATTGGCGCAACACCCACTCTTTTAAAAACACAGCATCGTAACGCTCAGCGTCGTAGAGCATCAGATAAGCTCGCAATGCTTCGTAGCGTTGCTCTAGATCGTGTGGGGGAGCTTGTTCGACGCTTTGTTCAAGCAAGCGCGCCACTTGGGGTAACAACTGCTTTTCCAGTACCGATGTATAGACACTTTGGCTGGCCGCTTGCAGCTTGTTCCCTTGATATAAGCCAGCGGTGTAGGACCACGGACTCTGTGGTGGGTAAAAATTATCGCCCGCAGTTAAGTCCCAATTAGCCGACAAGAAGGGCATTAATCCCAACACCTCGGCAGCTTCATCAATGACCGTGGCTTCTGCAATCTCGTTCACCAACGGCACGCGCTGCTCTACGTGTTGCACGTACTGCTTGTTATTTTGGTAGCTAATCCACCACCAACTGATCATCAACAGCAAGATTAGCGCACAAGCGCCATAGGCCAACCATTGCATGCGCCGATAACGGCGCTCCCATTTCATGTTCAGCCCAGCTAAACCGGCTTCTTTGAACACCACTCCGTTCAACAGCTGATACAAGAAATAGCTTTTGCCTTTACCCTCTTCCTCTTTGGGCTTCTCTTTTAGAGTGGACGCTAACTGCAACTCGTTACCCAGTTGCGCGCTGGCCGGATCAAAGGCCATACCGCCCTGCGTACCACTACTGAAGTACACCCCGCGAGGTGGCGGGTAAGCATCAAAACGCGAGCTGGCAAACACATCGCTTAGAAAATACCCCAGTGTCTCTTGTAAGGCCGCAAACTGTTGGGGCAGTAAAAAGGCCTGAGCACGCTCGGCAGGGTCTGAAAGCTTACCCAACTCGTCAGCCAAGCCTGCTTCCAAGCGTTGATGCAACAATTGGAATTCACTGCGGTACTGCCGTAGGAAGTCGAAATCAGTTTGCTGGCTTTGTTCATATGAAAAACTAAAGCCCCAAACTTGTTCTAATTGAGTACGATCAAGCTGACTAAAGTACGCTTCAAAGCCGCTTAGCAAATCCATTTTCGTCACCAGCACATACACTGGAAAATGAATGCCTAACTGCTTCTGTAATTCATTCAAGCGTTTACGCAATACGGCCGCATGTTGTGCTCTGTCGGTATCGTTCGCGCTTAGCAAGTCGGACAAACTTACCGTTAGGATCACGCCATTAATGGGCTGACGACCACGGTAGCGGCTTAATAAGCCTAAAAATCCTTGCCACTCTTGCTCGTCACTAATCGGATCACTTTCATGGGTGGTGTAACGACCCGCGGTATCCAACAGCACCGCCTCATCAGTGAACCACCAGTCGCAATTACGGGTCCCCCCGACACCTTTTAATGCCGTTTTGCCGAAGGTGTCCGCCAGCGGAAAGGTGAGGCCAGCATTCACCAACGCCGTGGTTTTACCCGAGCCGGGCGCACCAATAAACATGTACCACGGCAGCTGGTACACATACTGACGCGATAACTTGCTAAGCCATGCGGGCTCACCCTGCTTATGTGCAAAACGCGCGTTCTTAAGTAGCCCTACCGCCTCATCAAAGCGCTGATTCAGTAATTGAACCTCGGCATTATCTTCTTGCGTGGCAGAGGCTTTGTTTTTTTTCGCAGGTTTACGCAGGTGTTTTAACAGCTGTGCATTCAAGCGTCCTTCACGCCATTTGCGCCAAATAATACGCAATAGGTACAGGCCTAAAATCGCAATAATTAGACCTAACCGTACACTGGCTCGTTCTAACGGGTACCACTGATTAATCGCAATGGCGGCACCCGCCACCCAGATTAAATAGCACAGTGCCAACAGCCCTAACAGCACCCAAAGGGTCCTGCCCATCAACATGCTTACTAAACGACTAAAAATCATGATGGCTCCCCGCTAACAGGCGCAACCAACAACATGATTTCCACCCTTCGGTTTCTGGCGCGATTTGCCGCCGTATCGTTTGGAGCAATAGGCTCCGCTTCGCCTTTACCTTCAGCACGCACTCGTGTTTTATCGTGTAGGCGTTGATCCAAAATCGTTTTCACCGCATCAGCCCGAGCTTGGGAAAGCTCCCAATTCGAAGGGAAGCGCACCGTTTTAATCGGTACGTTGTCACTGTGCCCGGTAACTAAAATTGCACCTTGGGTAGCGTTTAACGCATCGGCCACGCGGCTGAGCACCGGTAAATATTGCCCTTGCACCCGATCTGCACCCGATTCAAACAGACCATCGCCCCGCAACACAATCACGCTACGATCCGCCTCATCGCGTACCGTCAGTAGATTCTCATTAATTTCAGCCGCCAAAAACTGAGCTAAACGCACACGAGGCGCTACCGCTGGAGCCGCTTCGACACTACGCTGGATATCGATAGTGGGCGTTGATAAGCCCGCTATCTGCTGAAACACCGCATCCGAACGGCCACTTAATGACCAACTCAAGCTGAGGTAAAACGCTAGCGCCACCGCGCCCGCTAGGGTGATCACGGCCCACAGAGGAATGGGTAAACGTTTAAGCTGCTGCAATACCGGCTTATCTTGCCAGTGCGGAGATAAAGCAGCAGGATACTCCGCCCGCACACTACGCAAACTCTGTAAAAGACGTTGTTTAATGGTTTGCAACTGAGCCTGCCCGTTATCACTGACCCGATAGCGACCCTCAAAACCCAGCGCTAAACAGTAATACAGCAACACCAGCAAATCTTTATACATGGCCGGGTTCTGACTGAGCCTAGCCAATAAATGGAAAAACTTTTCACCCCCCCACGCTTCATTGTGAAAAGTCACCAACAAGCTATTCGCCGACCAGGCCCCATTTCCCCCCCACGGGGTTAGCGCTGCAGCCTCATCCAACGCTGTACACAAGCAATAACGAGCCCCCAGAATGGTCTCATTACTCATGCCCGCCTGCTGCGCACGCAATTCAAATTGACGGATTTCATCAATTAGACGTAGACGTAACTGTCTGGGGTTGGGGTGGTTTTGACTGTAGCGAATTTGGGGAATAATGCTAAGCAGAGGGTTAGCTGCCTCTAGCAAGGCACTCTTAAATGGTTCGCTCATCGTTTGTCTTGTCCCTGCTTAATGGCCCAGCACTCAAGCTCCAGACCGGGGAATTCGCCCGCCAAGTGCAGCGCCAAACTGCCCTGCTGCTGCAGTTGACGCCACATATCGCCATGCTGCTCCAAACCGAAGTACACAAAACCACTGTGCAGCGGCAGCTCACGCGGAACGTAACTTAAACTGCGCAACATCACACCGGGCAACTGCAGGTGTACTAAATCATGAATACGATTGGCTGGTCCCAGCTTCACTTGCGCTGGGAAGTGCTGACGAATCTGTTCTTCGGGCAAGTCCGCACGAATAGCCAGCACAAATTGAGCGTGCTGCAAAAGCTGCGCGTCGGGCACCTGACCTAAACGTACCCCCTGACCCCGATCTTGCAGCTCAATGCGAATGGCCACCTGCTCCAGAATGGTGTTTAGCGCCACTCGCAATTGTTCCATTAGAGGTCTGAAGCTTTGTTGCAGATCATCATGCACATATGGCGGCCATGTGTCAGGCTGCTTTTCCGGCTGACTGTGGGTGCTAACCGCACCCAATACTTCAAGCATCAACACATACCATTGCTCGGGATGCTGGCGCGGCAGCTGCAGCAAGCCCCACACCCGATTACGGTAGGCATTTAATGACTGTAAGGCCATCAGTTCGGCCATGTCACCCGCCATTAAGCTACCCAACTGACGCATGCGTTGCGCCAGCAATTCACAGCGTGCCGTTAATAGGCCATAGAGTTCTTTGGTGTAGTGATGTAGCGCCGGTGACAGTGAATAATGCAGCACTGGTGTGATGTATTCCGGCTCTAAAACAATCGCGCTTTCCGCTTTCTTCTCACGCACCAAGGCCACCGGCAAAGCCACCCAGTCCCCGTCGATCTGATGCTCTAGCAGTAGCTGCCAACGCAGAAGTCCCTGCTGCACCAGTGCGGGCGCATTATCGTGGTCGCAACGGTCGGCCAACTCACTTTCAATCACCCGATACCGTGCCGCGCTTTGGTTTACGCCGTCATCGAACACCACTTCGCTGCCTTCAGCTCGCAGGCGCGGCAACGCCAAATAAACGCGCTGATCATAGGTGTCGGCGGGTATCACTAAAGGCGCTGGGGCGTGGGCGGCGCTAAAGCTAAAGGCGGTGCCGTCGGGTAGCACTCCGCTGGCTCGACTGACTTGAATCAGGCCTAAGCCCAAGGCACTTTGGTCCAGCTCTAACTCATGAAAGCCCCAAAAGTGCGTATGCGCTGCGGTTTGACGCCATTGCGCTTGTGAGCTGAGATGTTGTTCGAGGTACTGGAAATGCTGAGGCCGAAGGAACATGCCCTCGGTCCAAATGATTTTAGGAGAGATCATGTAATGTAATGCAAGGGATTAAACTGACATCAGCTGCAGACGATCTTTTTCTACCGCAACATGCAAGCGTGAACGTCTCGGGGAAAACTGCCAGAATTTATAAATATTGGTGCTTTTAGCCGCAGGCAAGGGCACCACCAATCGCCACTGACTTTGATTCAACTCTCGGTATCCCGCCACAATACCAACGTAGCGTGCCTCGACATGGCCTGCCGATTCCAATTGCTGAGTTTGTTCGGGCTGCACCATCAGCGAGTCATACGCCAATAACTGGTCCCCCAATAGCTCATCAGCCTGCTGTTGCAAGCCAAAATAATCAGCCGCCTCAAAGCGGTCTTTAGCCTTTAACTGGTAAACCTGAACTTGTATGGGAGAGGCTTCGCCTTGTGCACTTAGGTTTTGATTTTCGCTTCCGTGAAAATGGATGGCATAGGGCACGGCGATTTTATTGGCCGTTGCCGCACATCCCGACAACCACAACGTTGCCATGCTTGCCGTCCATGTCATGAATTGACGCCTGCTCTTCACCATTTTCACCATTTTTCAACGTAAAACGCTGTACACATTTCTGTCATTCGCATCTTGTACGATGCGGTTAGTCACTCGGTTGTGATCGGCTGTTTCCTCTGCACAGAAGCCATTATTGATAACGTTTATTACAGCCTCATGTCTAAAAAAACACTTACATTTATGTTTCAAACCGTAGTTCCACGCCGCGCGATTGTGGTCGGAGCCATTGCTCTATTAAGTGCTTGCGCACACGTTCCCGAGGCTGAGGAAATAGCACAAGGTGCCTATACCGTTGCCGAGCAAGAGCGCTTGTCTGAAATTGAGCAGCATTATGTAGAGGGGCAATACGAAGCGTTATTAGCTTCATTAACCGACGACCCTCTCGTTGAGAACGGGGGTTTGGCCTTTCGCAGTGACGCCCTGAAATATCAGGCATTTAGTCAGTGCTCTTTAGGGGAAGAACAGGCGTGCCGGCAGAGCTTTCGTGACCTACTAGAAGAAAACCCGGGATACCAGTTGAGCCCAGCTGAGCATTCTCACCCTCTTTGGGGGCGGATATTTGCGACAGAAAGCCGACAAATCCGTTCCACCCGTGTTTGGGTTAAACAGGAGCAGCCATGAAGCGCACACTACACATTCACAGTTCGGATCAAGCTGCCAAACAGTACGACATAGCACTGCCGGGCTTGCTAATCGGCCAGCACCGTTTAGCGGATGTCCAACTGAAGGCCGCCAATGATTCGTTAGCAGCGTTTCAACTGGCGATACGAGGTGGGGAACAACAACTTGAAGTGATTAACCTGAGTCACCAAGCTGCCGTATTATTGGATGCGCAACCCTTGCCGCTGGCTCAGCCCCGTGTCTGGGAAAAAGATCAGTCGTTAAGCATTGGCAGCACTACATTGCGTTGGGAAGAGGTAGTAGAACCTGAACAACCGCTGCCTTCTGAGCCAGCACCTTACTTGACGGCGGCGGCTAACACAGCGGTAGCGGGCAGCGTCGCCACAACCCAGAAGACCATTGCTGCGGAAACGTCCTTCGTTCCTTTTCCAACTACCGAATCCACTTCCACAGCAGATAGCTTGCCAGTGTCTACCGAGCCCGAGCCCAACGACCCCTTTGCTGACTTATTAAGTGGTCCCGGAACGGTTCCTGTGGGTGCCGACCCTAGCGAGCTTGCCCACCCTTTCTCCATCAACGACACCCTACAGCGCAACCCGATCGACCCCTTAGC
>DATGRU010000173.1:0-29632 GCA_035303295.1 Paenalcaligenes sp. | reverse complement strand
GCAACCCGGTGACGCGGGTTTGCACGCAATTGCTGTACTGCCCACGCTGCTGCCAAACGCCATTCATGATCGCTATCGGCTGCGGCCACCACATCAGCCTGAAGCGGTGTTTGGCGCATTGAGGCAAGACTTAAAACCTGCACGCCTTGACGCTGTAACGCCGTAAAAATAGCAGCCAATCGCGGTGATAGCTCGTGAAAGCCTGCCAGCACCAAGGTATCAAAAGCGGGTTGATAAACACCGCTTTCACAAGCCTGACGTACCCGTTGACTGGAACGGTTCGAATCATCGGCATCTAAATCAAGCAACACAGCCTGATAGCGCTCGCGCCATCGAAGAAACTGCAGATAATCGGGTGATTCCTCACCCGACACCACCTGAATATCCCATTCATCCAACAAATTATCGGCCTCACAGGCCAGCTTAGCCGCCTGCCGGATATCAAGCAGCACCCGTTCTTCGCGTTCAAGTTCGGTGATGACCTGTTCCCACAGCTGAATGGTGCCAAACGTGTCGAGCAAATACGAGGCAGGCTCAAAGCGTTCGCTAAAGCAAAGCTCATCAGCAATGGAACGTAACCAAGCGCCTACTGGAATAATGTCAGGCACGGCTACCGCTTTGCGCTCGGCGCTTAGTTGTTCTTGCAGCACCGCCAGTATGCGCCGTGCATACCGATTATTAACGGTGAGTATTTGCGTGCGCGTGCTATCAAATGACTCGATTTCGTCCAGCTCAACTGAGGGAAATTCGTGCATACTTAAACCTAAGGACCCGCTCTGTTACTATTATTTCACTATACTACCGCGTTAGATTGCGAAGCAGCTTGCCACGCATGATACCGCCCTGTCTTTTATACGCTATTTCAACATGCCTTCTTCACCTCTTCCCGATTTTGAGCTTGCTGGTTCAATCTGGTTTAAGTCTGGCTCCCAAAACTGGGGCAACCCACGCCGCATGGCGTTGTTGGCCGCCATACAAGAACATGGCTCCATTTCTGCTGCCGCGCGCGAAATTGGCTTAAGTTATAAAGCAGCGTGGGACGCTATCGATACCATCAACAATTTATCGGATACGCCGTTAATTTTACGTACCACCGGTGGACAACGCGGCGGTGGCGCTGAACTGACGGCTCAGGCAATCGAAATTCTGGAACTCTACAAGCACCTTGATGAAATTCATCAACGCTTAATGAAACGCTTGGCGCGCGTCAAACCCGGCTCTAACCAACACTTGCAAGTCCTGCAAAACATGATGATTCAAACCTCAGCTCGCAATAACTTTATTGGTACAGTAAAACACGTCAAACTGACAGAAATTGGCGCCGAAGTCACCTTACATATTGCCGATGAAATTGAAATCGTCTCCTCGGTAACGCGCAACGGTGTAGAAACCTTAGGTCTGTCTGAGGGCCGACGGGCTTTAGCCTTTATTAAAGCGTCATCAATTTTGCTTGGCAAAGACTTAGAAGGCGCCCGACTGTCGGCCCGCAACGTATTACCCGGCCTTATTACCGCCGTTCAACGTGATGCCATTGGCGCTGAGGTCAATCTAGAGATGTCCAGCGGACATAGTCTGGCGGCTACCATTACCGCAGAAAGCGTAGAGCGTTTACAGCTTGAGGCGGGTCAAAAGGCCTATGCTATCTTTAAAGCCTCCAGCGTATTACTGGGTACGCTCGACTAGCCCCCTTTAGCTTGATCAGGCTAAGGTATTCCCAAGTTAACGCTTCACCCCTGTCAGACACGCGTACGTAACAGTCGGCCATCATGACACTCCCTTCCCATGACCCCGAAAGCACCCAAGCCCTCATTAACGACTTTATTCAACACTGCTGGCTCGAAGACGGTCTGGCAAAAAATACGCTTGCTGCCTACCAACGGGACCTAGAGCTATTCGCCAAGTGGTTAACTGAACACAATAATGCTCAGTTACTTGAGGTGTCTAAAGAAGACTTACAAGCGTGGCGGGCACATGAAAGTGAGTCCATTAAAGCCACCACCGCTAACCGCCGCTTAGCGACTTTACGAAAATTTTATGTTTGGGTCTTACGCAATGGCTGGTTAGAAACCGACCCCTGCCAAGGCCTAAGTACTGCGAAGCAACATCCTCGTGTGCCACACACCTTAAGTGAGCAGCAAGTAGAAGCGTTACTGAACGCACCTGACACCGATACAGCACTGGGTCAACGCGATCGCACCATGCTGGAAACCCTTTACGCTACCGGCTTAAGGGTAAGCGAATTAACCGATTTACAACTTAGCCAATTAAGCCTGAACGATGGGGTTATTCGTGTAGAAAAAGGGAAAGGCGGAAAAGACAGATTGGTGCCTATTGGGGCTGAAGCGATGGACTGCCTAAGCGACTACTTAAACTATTCACGTCCAGAAATTTTAGGCACTAAACGCAGCGACTACCTATTTGTGACCGCACGTGCAAAAAACATGACCCGTCAGGCTTTTTGGTTGATCGTAAAAAAATATGCGGTGCTGGCTGGCATCCACACGCCGCTATCCCCTCACGTATTACGCCATGCCTTTGCGACGCATTTATTGAACCATGGGGCCGACTTACGGGTGGTACAGTTGTTGCTGGGTCATGCCAATATTTCCACAACACAAATTTATACACACGTAGCCCGTGAGCGCTTAAAGGCCTTGCATCAGGCCCACCACCCTCGCGCTTAATGGGCCGGCGACGCCCGCAATATGAATTGAGTGATTTCCGACGGTCGCCCTAAACGCAACGGAAAGCCATTCCACAAGCCTGCGCCGTTGCTAACATACAGCTGCATATCGTCTACCTGATACAAGCCCGACACGTAGCCATCGTTAGCCCGCTTCACCAACCAATGCAAACCCAACATTTGTCCGCCATGAGTATGCCCTGACAGCTGTATGTCGGCACCCGCTGCCGCACTGGTTTTAGCCTCGGTAGGTCGATGACTTAATAACAAAACAGGGTCTGCCTTATCGACCCCCTGCAAGGCCGCTTGCACATCCGGCACCAACTGCCCAAACGAAGCCGCTGTGGCATCGGTAATGCCCGCCAAGATCAGACGCTGATTATTTTTTTCTATGACAACATGCTCGTTGAACAGCAGACGTAAACCCAACTCGTCAAATACCGGCAACCAATCCACATAATCAACGTAATATTCATGATTGCCCGGAATGGCATACACCCCGTAGGTCGCCTGAAGATCCCCTAAAGGGGGCACATCGTTGGCCCGAGCAGCGGGCGAACCATCAATCATATCGCCCGTTAACACCGTAAGGTCTGGGTTTAAGGCATTGGTTTTATCCACAACGGCTTGCATCCACGGCCTTTGCAACAAACGGCTGGCGTGTAAGTCGGTTAACTGCACTACGGTAAACCCATCAAACTCTTGCGCCAACTTCGGCACATGTAGCTCCACCGTTTTCACCGCTGGCACACGCACTGCATTCCACACCCCCACTGCCGCCAACGTCAGCGCCACCACGCCCATACCATAAAGCAACGTAGGCGAAGCCACCCACGCCTGACTACGAAAACGCGAGCCCAAATACCACAACACGCCCACGATATCGCGTACCAACAGCATACAAGCCAGAATAATCAATGCACCAAAGGCGCAGCCCAATAACGCAATAACGATAAAAGGCAACTCGGGCGACGCCATCGTTCCAAAAAACGTACGCGTAATTAAATGATGCTCGGCAACCAGCAACACCACGAGCGATAACAACGATTTGGGACGACGTGGCCATGACAAAAGACGAACGTACGACCAAATAACATACAGGGCGGTCAGCCCAGTAACGAGATGAAACACGTGACTTTTCCGTTTGGTACTGTGAATAAGAGTGGCATTTTACGCATCATGCATGACAACACGTGTATCCATTGTCTACTAAACACCTTGGACAGGAATGGGTGGGAAGGTTCCGTTGGGCATAATCCCGAATCGCAACCTGCTCTATCCGACGCGTTATGCGCTGTTCATACGCTAAACTTAACAGCTTCGTTTACAGCTTAGACCCATGGCAAAACAAAAACACGTTAGCGAAACACCCGCCACCCAGTGGTTGCGCAAGCATCGCATTAACTTCAGCGAACACACCTACCAATACATTGATCACGGCGGTACGCACGAAGCCGCACGCCAATTGCAGCTTGAGCTGCATTTGGTGGCCAAAACATTAGTGATGGAAGATGAAAACGCCAAAGCGCTGATCATTATTATGCGCGGCGATCGTGATGTATCCACCAAAAATCTGGCGCGGCAAATTGGGGCTAAAAAGGTGGCTCCCTGCAAGCCCGAGGTGGCGCAACGTCATACGGCGTATCAGGTAGGTGGCACCTCGCCCTTTGGTATTCGCAAGCCTTTAGCTATTTATGTAGAAGCCGATTTACTGAGCGCCGAGCGCATTTACATTAACGGCGGCCGCCGCGGTTATTTAGTGGGCATTGCACCCAATGTATTAACAGACGTGTTGGGCGCTAAAGCGGTGGAAGTGGGTATTTAGCCAACGAACTGGCGGCCTCAGTAGGAATCGAACCTACAATCTTCCCTTAGGAGGGGAAAGTTATATCCATTTAACTATGAGGCCTACATGACAGGCGGTAGAGTAAGCACTTGCGTCGTTCACGGCACTAAGACTCGTGCTATACGCAGCCCTACCCGAAAGTCATAACGCCCGACATTATATACTGCCGTGCTCGTCTCCCCGAGACGGGAAGCCTAAAAAAGTTTTCTATGTGGCGCGATGCCTTAAGACGTAGTCCAGCTAAAAACACCACTTACCGTACTAATAACGCAATAATGATAGCTTTTTGGGCTGATCCTTTTTTACACAACTAGGCTGACTCCATGCTAACTACCGTGCTGCTGATCCTTCCGGACTTTATCCTTATTAGCTTGGGCGCAGCACTGCGACACCTGATTGGTTTTAGCGCCGATTTTTTCCGTCAGGTTGAAAAGCTGGTGTATTACCTGTTTTTCCCCGCCCTGCTGTTTTATTCCATTGTGAACACGCCGCTAGATGGCGCACAAACCTTTAACTTATTTCTGGCGGTAGGCGGTGTCATTGTTACAGGTGCGCTCTCGGGGTGGTTAGCGCTAAGGGCGTTGCGGGCTGACGCCCTAGCCCATGCCTCGGTGGTGCAATGTGCCTTTCGGTTTAATACCTATTTAACCTTGTCCCTGGCGTTTGAACTGGGCCAGCAAGAAGGCTTGGGGATTATGTCGGTGATGGTGGGACTAGCTGTACCAATGGTGAACTTCTTCGCCGTACATGCTTTAGCCCGTCAACGAGGCCGAAAAATCGGCGTTGAACTGCTTAGTAATCCCTTTATTTTGGCAGCCATATTAGGGCTGCTTTGGAATTTTCTTGCATTGCCCATCCCCAAACCCATCGAGGTAGGGCTTTCTCGCTTAGGCAGTTGCGCTTTGCCCCTAGGCTTACTTTGCGTGGGCGCCACCATCTCGTTAACTGCTTTACATGGTGCGAAGAAACTGGTGACGTGGATGGTGTCGTGTAAATTACTGCTTTTACCTATTGCTGCGGTACTGATTAGCTGGTTGCTTAAACTTGAGCCCGCAGAAGCTAATATGTTGATCTTATTTGGCGCGGTGCCAACCGCCTCGTCCGCGCACGTGTTAGCCGCTCGCATGGGCGGCAATGCCGAACTTGTGGCCACAACCATGTCGGTAGGAACCATTTTGGCCATTTTCACACTACCTTTATGTATTCGTTTTTTGTTTATTTAAGAAGGACAGCCCAATGCCGTTAACGCGTGAGCCCCTAAGCGCCTTGCAGTTATACGCTGCAGATGAAGCCATAACACAACGTCTGGCTCAATTGCTGTCCCCGATTGTCTGTGGGAAAAGTGAGTCCGAAAATACGGGTAATGACGAGTTAGGTGGGCATATTCACCTCGTTGGCGACCTTGGCGCGGGCAAAACCACCTTCACAAGGGCTTTTTTGCGCGAAGCCGGCGTTAGCGGCCGCATTAAAAGCCCTAGCTATGCGCTAGTTGAAAGTTATAATCTTTCTAGGTTAAGTGCCTATCACCTTGATTTTTATAGATTTAGCGACAGCCAAGAATGGCTAGACGCAGGTTTTCGTGATATTCTGCAGCAAAGCGCTGTTGTGCTTATCGAATGGCCGGACAAGGCGGGCGACTTATTGCCAGCGGCCGATTTACGAATCAAATTCGATTATTGCGAGTCAGGCAGGCAGCTTCTGCTTGAGGCATACAGCAAAAAAGGACAAAAATGGCTAACAACACTCAGACCACTGCTCAGGGAGTTTCCTCTAAAGGGTTAATGCGGCGGCGTCTTGTCACCTCAGCAACAACGCTTATGCTGTTGCCCATTTTGCCGCGCGTTGCTCATGCCAGTTCCATCGTCGCTGTCCGTACATGGCCTGCCGACGAATACACTCGCGTTACGCTCGAGATGGATACCGAGCTAAAAGCCGAACACTTCACCCTTGAAAACCCCCATCGCATGGTGGTAGATATTGAAGGGTTAACCATTAACAGTACGCTTAACGAGCTTGTTTCTAAGGTACGTCCTAACGATCCCTATATTTCATCGGTACGCGTAGGGCAAAACCGTCCTAATGTTGTGCGCTTGGTGCTGGATCTTAAACAACCCATTGCCCCTCAAATTTTTACGCTTAAGCCCATCGGCGAGTATAAATACCGCTTGGTGCTTGACCTGTATCCTCGGGTGGCACAAGACCCGCTACTGGCTTTACAACAGCAATTCGATGACGACGACCCCTTAGCGGCCGTACTCGAAGATCTGGCCAAATCGCAGCCCTCGGTACCTGCTCCTATGGTGCAAGGGCAAGAGCCTCCACGTGTGGCCAAGCCTACGCCCCCACCTGCCTCGGTGCCTAAGGTAACTCCCTCACCGGGTATCAACCGGCCTATCCTAATCGCTTTGGATGCAGGCCATGGTGGAGAAGACCCCGGCGCGATTGGGCCCAGCGGCACCTACGAGAAAAACGTGGTCTTGCAAATTGCGAAGCGGCTAGCAAAACTAATTGATGCGCAACCCAATATGCGCTCGTACCTCACCCGAGACGGCGATTTCTTCGTCCCGTTACATGTTCGTGTACAAAAGGCTCGACGAGTCAAAGCGGATTTGTTCATTTCTATCCATGCTGACGCATTTACTAAGCCCTCTGCTCGCGGGTCGTCTGTTTACGCCCTATCACAGAACGGCGCTACCAGTACTGCGGCACGATGGCTGGCCAACAAAGAAAACCAAGCCGACTTAATTGGCGGGGTAAATATTAAAACCCAGAACAAACAAGTGGCTGAAGTACTGCTCGACTTATCAACTGCAGCACAAATTAACGACTCGGTACGCGTGGGTACCGACATTTTGGGCGAGATTGGCAAGATCAATCGCCTGCATAAACGGCAAGTGGAACGAGCCGGCTTTGCTGTGCTTAAAGCGCCGGATATCCCATCCGTACTGGTGGAAACCGCTTTCATTAGTAACCCAACTGAAGAAAAGCTACTAAGAAGCCCTGCTCATCAAGACAAAATTGCCCGTGCTATGCTGGCCGGCATTAACAAATACGTTAGCTCTGGTGTGGCCTTAGCCAATCGCGCCTAATTACTTGCGTACCCCTTACAGGCCTGAGCCCCACGTTATAGTAGGCTCAGGCCTTTTGTATCATCACGCTTGCCTTGCCCACGCTGCACTTAACTTTGCGCGTTAAATCGTTAAAATCATTGCTCGCCTAGGTATTTTTAGGCTCCACTGCTACTGCCAACAAGAGTTTTATTCATGACCCCACGTCGCGCTATTGCTGCCTTACCCGAATTATTAATCAGCCAAATTGCGGCGGGTGAGGTCATCGAACGCCCTGCCTCGGTATTAAAAGAATTACTGGAAAACGCGATTGATGCAGGTGCCGATAACATTGAAGTGCGTCTAGAAGGGGGCGGCATACGTCGTATTGCGGTCATTGATAACGGCCACGGTATTCCTCGGGATGAATTACCCTTAGCGTTCCGGCGCCATGCCACCAGTAAAGTGCAATCACTGGCTGAACTGGAATCAGTCGCTTCAATGGGTTTTAGGGGTGAAGCCCTAGCCTCAATTGCGTCGGTAGCGCGTACTAGCCTGCGCTCGCGCACAGCCGAAGCAAAGCACGCTTGGGAACTTGAAGGTTTAGGTGCTGAAATCAAAGCTGCGAGTGGCTCTCAAGGCACCACCGTCGATGTGCGTCAGTTGTTCGACAGCATACCGGCCCGCCGTAAATTCTTGCGCACTGAAAACACGGAATACGGGCACTGTGTTACCGCACTGGAGCGTATCGCCCTATCTAAACCCCATATCGCGTTTAGGCTGTTTCATAACGACAAAGCCACTCGGCATTGGCGTTCCGGCCCCATCGGGCAGCGTATTTTAGATATTCTGGGTGAAGAGTTTTTAAGCCAAAGCATCAGCATCGAACAAGACCAAGGCCTAATTGCACTTCAAGGCCTAATTATCCGCCCTGCTTTCGCCCGCAGTCGCACCGACCAACAGTTTTTATTTGTGAATGGGCGTTTTGTGCGCGACCGCACGGTATCACATGCCATACGACAGGCCTATTCCGATGTTCTTCACGGTGACCGCCAGCCAGCCTACGTGCTGTATTTATCGGTTGACCCCAACACCGTGGACGTTAACGTACATCCTGCTAAACACGAGGTGCGCTTTCGCGATTCAGGCGCGGTTTACCAATTCGTGCTTCGTACCCTTAGTGCGGTACTAGCAGAAAGTCAGGCCGATGCCGTCACCCACACCACTCCGAATGCAAGCGCAGAATACTCGGATCACACCGCACAAGGTGCCGGGGCGTCTATCCCTCCACCCCACTTCGGTGGTGCGCCTGCATCAGGCGCTGGGCCGGCAACACACTCAAACCCTTATCGGCACCAGGCATCGCTAGGCTTACGCCCACAACAAAGCGGCGCTCAGTCTGCGCAAAACTGGCAAGATTTTTACGCCCCCCTGCCTAGTTCTACCGCCGTATCTGAACCCAGTGCTCAGCTTGCCCCAAGTACGCAACTGCCTGAACAGTACAACGAATTACCCATGGGCATGGCCATTGCCCAATTACACGGTGTGTATATTTTGTCGCAAACCCAGCAAGGATTAATTTTGGTGGACATGCATGCCGCCCACGAGCGCGTCATGTATGAAAAACTGAAACAGGCGATGGATAGCCGCGATCTACCCTGCCAAGAATTGCTGGTACCCGTAGTGTTTCAATGCGCTGAAACCGACGTCGCCTTACTGGATGAACACCACAACACCTTAAACGAACTAGGTTTAAGTTTAAGTGCCCTAAGCCCTACTTCCATTGCCGTGCGAGCTGTACCAGCACTGCTGGCCAAAGGGGATATTGAAGCGTTGGTGCGCAGTGTGTTGAATGAGTTGCAAGCGGTAGGTGGCTCTGAACATTTAGCGCGCCAGCGCAACGAGCTGTTATCCACCATGGCGTGCCACGGTGCGATACGGGCTAATCGCCGCCTAACCCTAGATGAAATGAATGCGCTACTGCGCCAAATGGAAATCACCGATCGGGCTGATCTGTGTAATCACGGCAGACCCACCTGGGTATATTGGTCGATGCAAGATTTAGACAAATTGTTTTTGCGTGGACAATAACGATGCAAACGCCTGTGATCTGCTTAACTGGCCCTACGGCTGCGGGCAAAAGCGCCGCCACCCACGCCATTGCCCAACGTTGGCCCATTGAGATTATTGTGATGGATTCGGCCACGATTTATCGAGGCATGGATATTGGCACCGCCAAACCCAGCGTAGAAGAGCAAGCCGCAGTCCCTCACCATTTACTGGATATTCGCGATCCCAGTGAAAGTTACTCAGCTGCGGCCTTTGCCAACGATGCTGCAGCCCTTATTCACGATATTGTGCAACGCGGCCGTTTACCTTTGCTGTGCGGTGGCACCCTACTGTATTACAAAGCCCTTCGCGAAGGGCTTAACGACTTACCGGTATCTCAACCCGAAATTCGTGCTCAACTGGATCACGAGGCAGCCATCGCCGGCTGGCCAGCCATGCATGCTGAGCTGGTCAAAGTAGACCCTGTTACCGCAGCACGTTTAGCGCCTAACGATAGCCAGCGCATTCAACGCGCACTCGAGGTATACCGTAGTAGCGGCAAGCCTTTATCGGAATGGATACAAGCCCCCAAACAAAACCCCGGTAGCCAGTTTAGCTACCAAACCATTAGCCTAGAACCATCCGATCGGCATGTGTTGCACCAACGCATTGCAAAACGCTATCAACAGATGATTGAACAGGGCTTGGTCGCCGAGGTAGAAGCGTTGTATGCTCGTGGCGATTTAAACCCCGCCCTACCATCGATACGCTGTGTAGGGTATAGGCAAATTTGGGACTATCTAGAAGGCATAAACAGCCTAGACGAAGCCATTGAAAAAGCCATTGCCAGCACCCGTCAATTAGCAAAACGACAACTGACGTGGTTACGCAGTAATCCTGAGCGCACAATTATCGACTGTTTAGACCCACACCGTGCGACACACGTCGTGCAGCAGGTTGCCCACCACTGGCCCACAGTCTAACCAGCCAAAAACGACTTTGCCCCACTCGTTAGCACCGTGTCTAACGGGTGGGGCAAGCTTAAAAACGCTATATTTAGTCGCTAAACGCTGTTTAGGCAATGTTCACAGCAGGTTGGTTGGCTTCACGCTGCACAATTTCACCCAACTGATAAACGGTTTCGCCCTGCTGGCTTAAGGTTTGAGTAATTGCTGCTGCTTGCTGTGCATCAACAATGACCACCATCCCAATACCGCAGTTAAAAACACGCCACATTTCTTCGTCGGCCACCCCGCCATTTTGCTGCAACCACTGGAACAGTGCTGGCATTTCCCACGACGTGCGACTGATATTTGCTGCCGCATGCGCTGGTAATACACGAGGAATATTCTCGGTTAAACCGCCACCGGTAACGTGCACCAACCCCTTAATGGCTTTACCGTGCTCTTGCAAGGCTGCCAATACCGATTTCACATAAATACGGGTAGGCTCCATGACCACATCGGCTAAAGTGCGGCCATCGAGTTCGTCGGTAGGACGTGCATTAGCGTGGGTAATAATTTTACGAATCAGCGAATAGCCATTAGAGTGTGCACCACTAGAGGCTAGGCCCAGCACCACATCGCCTGCGGCAATGCTGTCACCGGAAATAAGCTTAGCTTTTTCCACCACCCCCACAGCAAAACCCGCTAAATCGTACTCGCCGTCTGGGTACATGCCAGGCATTTCAGCGGTTTCACCACCGATTAGGGCACAACCAGAGAGCTCACAACCTTTAGCAATACCTTCTACCACTGCAGCGGCGGTATCGACCGACAAACTGCCACACGCAAAGTAGTCTAAGAAATACAATGGCTCTGCGCCCTGAACGAGAATATCATTGACACTCATAGCCACTAAGTCGATACCCACGGTATTATGGCGTTGCCATTCGAATGCCAAGCGTAACTTGGTGCCGACGCCATCCGTGCCGGATACCAGTACGGGCTCGTCAAGATTTTTAGGAAGCTCAAATAAAGCGCCAAAACCTCCGATACCTGCCATCACGCCGGGACGCATGGTTTTAGCAGCTAAAGGTTTGATACGATCGACAAGAGCGTCGCCTGCCTCGATATCAACGCCTGCGTCGCGATAGGTCAGTGATACGGATTGATTGTTTGTCATGAGTAAAGCCGTGGAATATGTAAGAGTTTCAAGTTGGATGGAATTGTACGCCACATGAACCAACAACTGATTCTGGATATTTCTCCAGCACCATCACCAACGCTTGATAACTTTGTTATCGGCTCGAATCAAGAAGTGCTTAATGCGCTCTTGAACTGTAAGCCTGGACGGGCCATTTATTTGTATGGCCCCCCGGGCGTTGGGCGTACCCATCTACTGCAGGCCATGGCCAAGCAGTGGCATGGGCTCTATTTTAATGCCAATACGCCCATAACACAGCTACAAAAACTGGCCAGTGCAGAAACCATTACCGTACCACTGATTGCCATTGATGATGTCGACAAACAGACACAGCTTCACCAAGCTCAAGTGTTCGCTTTGTACAATCGATGGCGCGAAGTCGCCGCCACCCAAAAAGCCTTTGTTTTATTGATTGCCGGTGAACGGGCTCCCTTGGCAACTCCCGTGCGCGAAGACCTACGCACACGTTTAGGCTGGGACTTAGTGTTTCGATTGCGACTGTTATCAGACGAAGAGCGGGCCAAAGCCCTTCTAACACGCTCGGCCGATCGCGGTTTGCATTTAAGCCCCGAAGTATTGAAGTGGGTATTGACCCATTACGACCGTGACATGAGCCAATTAATCGCTTTAATTGATGCTCTGGATCACTACTCCCTTACGCGTAAGCGGCACATTACCCTGCCCTTGCTTAGAGATTTATTGGCCGAAGGCCGCCTTCCCTCTTAAAACCTTATGAATACCCCACGCAACTTAGCCCTATTTGATTTGGATCACACGCTGCTACCCTTAGACAGCGATTATCAATGGGCCGACTTTTTAGCCCGCACTGGCCGTGCTGGCGACCCCATCGAAGCTCAGCGGCTGAATGAAGAGCTCATGAACCGTTATAACGAGGGCTTGCTTACCGCAGAAGAATCCGCTGAGTTCATGCTTGGCTTGTTATGCAAAGCGGCCAACCGCAAAGAGCTAGCCGAATGGCAAGCCGAATTTATGCGCGAAATCATCGACCCCGCCATCTTAGCGCCAGCAGTGAATTTGGTAAAAAAGCATCTGCAGCAAGGCGACCTGTGCGCTATCGTTACTGCAACTAACGAGTTTGTAACCACTCCCATTGCCAAACTATTTGGCATTGAGCACCTGATTGCTACCGTGCCCGAAGAAGAAGATGGACGCTATACCGGTAAAATTCACGGTGTACCCAGCTTTAAAGAGGGTAAAATCACTCGCGTCGACCAATGGTTGCACGATCTGGGCCTACGTCGCGAACAATTTGACCGCATCTGGTTTTACAGTGACTCCCCCAACGACCTACCTTTAATGGAACAGGTATCGGACCCAGTCGCCACTAATCCTAGCGAGGCATTACGACGCATAGCAGAAGAACGGAACTGGGAAATTTTGGATCTCTTTTCGCTCATGCTGGATGCAAAGTCTTAACACCCACACATGTTAAAACGCACAATAAAAACCTTTGTAGCACGACTCTTTACGGCCCCCACCAAAGGGCCGGTTCATTACAGTCACGACCAACACGGCATCGACCGCAGGTTGGTCTCTCGTCACGCCATTAAAGTATGCGAAGTACTACAACAACATGGCTATGAAGCCTATGTAGTTGGCGGTGCTGTACGCGACTTAATCGCTGGGCTTGAACCCAAAGACTTTGATGTGGCCACCAACGCCACCCCAGAGCAAATTCGGCCCCTGTTTCGCCGAGCGCGCATTATTGGGCGACGCTTCAAACTGGTGCACGTGGTGTTCGGGCGTGAAATTATCGAAACCTCTACCTTTAGAGCCGCCGATACCGAAAGTCAGAAAACAGATGCCCACGGCCGAATTTTGCACGATAACCAATACGGTGAATTGGTCGACGATGCGAACCGTCGTGACTTCACCCTGAATGCCCTGTATTACGACCCCACTAGCGAAACCGTTATCGATTACCACCAAGGGGTAAACGACTTAAAAAATCGCGTGGTTCGTATTATTGGCGACCCCACTACACGCTATCGCGAAGACCCAGTGCGTATGTTAAGGGCTGTACGTTTTGCAGCGAAGCTTGATGCCACCATCGAAAGCAGCACTCATGCGCCCATTCAGTCGCTAGCGCCGCTGATTGCAAACGTGCCTGAATCGCGTTTATTCGACGAACTATTAAAGCTACTGGCTTGCGGCCACGCTATGCAGTGTTTGGAACAGCTGTACGCAGAGCAATTGCACCGCGACCTGTTACCGTACTTGGAAAGCAGCCTGAACGATCCCGAGCAACGCGCCTTCTTAGAGATGGCACTGGCTCGTACCGATGCGCGAGTGCGCAGTGGTCGTAGCATCAGCCCCAGCTTCTTATTTGCCACCTTGCTGTGGAAGCCCGTACGAGCCGAATGGGAACAACGTAAAGCCGATAAGCAGCCACCCGTACAAGCTTTAGCTGATGCCAGTGATGCAGTCATCGCCCAGCAAGCTAAAGTCATGCCTATTCAGCGCCGCTTCCAAACCGACATGCGCGAAATTTGGTTTATGCAGGCTCGCTTCGATCGGGTGAACAGTCGCTCTGTCTGGCGTTTAATGGAACAACCACGCTTTAGAGCCGCCGTCGACTTTTTACAGTTGCGTGCTGAAGGCAAAGAAGTGGATAGCGTTGAAGCGCAATGGTGGATGGATTTAGCCGACACCAATAGCGATGAAACCCGTGCCGACATGATTGCCTCGCACATCGCCCCACGCAGTCAAAAACGAACACGTCGGCGTCGCGTACGCACCCGACGCCCTCATGCAACTAAAAACGTAAGCAATAAGGCCCCAAGCACAGAATGAAAGCCACATTAGCCTACATCGCCTTGGGTGCAAATCTGGGCGACCCAATTGATACCTTATTAACCGCCATTGACGATCTGCGCGCGTTACCCGGTGCATCGCAATTACAAAGCTCTGGCTTCTATCGCACTAAACCAGTGGATGCGACCGGCCCCGATTACATCAATGCGGTAGTTGCTCTGCACACCACCTTAAGTGCTCACGAACTCTTCCAACAGTTGCAGGCTATCGAACAGGCGCACGGACGCGTACGCTCAGAACGTAATGCGCCCCGTACGCTGGATTTAGACCTACTTTTGTTTGGTCAAGAAAGCTATAACACACCGGAACTAACCGTTCCTCACCCTCGTATGCATAGCCGGGCTTTTGTGTTGCGTCCGCTGGCTGAACTCGCTCCTACCCTGCACTTGGCTCAGGGCTCAATTAGCAGCCTGCTAAGCGCTGTAGCCGATCAAGACATTACGGCTTTAGATAACAGCGAAGACGACAATTAAAGCAGCGACAAAAAAAGGGGGGATATCCCCCCTTTTTGATTTTTTGCTGCGATGACTGCAACTTAGATTGCCACCAGCGGAATCTCAGCAATGCGTTTACGCCACGTTTCTGGCCCTGTGATATGAACCGATGTACCTTGCGCATCCACCGCTACGGTTACCGGCATATCTTTCACCTCAAACTCGTAAATCGCTTCCATACCTAGATCCTCAAAGGCAACCACTTTAGCCTGACGAATCGCCTTCGACACCAGATAAGCCGAACCGCCCACTGCCATTAAATAAGCAGAACGATGCTTACGGATAGCCTCAATCGCCTCGGGTCCACGCTCTGCCTTACCAATCATGGCAATGAGTCCGGTTTGGGCCAACATCATGTCGGTAAAACCGTCCATACGTGTTGCGGTGGTTGGGCCTGCTGGGCCAACCGCTTCACCTTCAATTGGATCCACCGGGCCCACGTAGTAAATAACGCGATTGGTGAAATCCACCGGCAAGGGTTCGCCCTTCGCCAACAAACCTTGGATGCGTTTATGCGCCGCATCACGACCAGTAAGCATTTTTCCAGACAACAACAAGGTCTCACCGGGCTTCCAACTGGCCACTTCTTCTTTGCTTAAGGTGTCTAAATTAACCTGACGCGACTTGTTGTAATCGGGTGCCCAATGCACATCAGGCCACAGATCCAAACTAGGCGCTTCTAAATGAGCTGGGCCACTGCCATCCAATACAAAATGCGCGTGACGCGTGGCCGCACAGTTAGGAATCATGGCAACAGGCTTCGAGGCAGCGTGTGTAGGGAAGGTATGGATTTTAACGTCCAGCACTGTGGTCAAACCACCCAAGCCCTGTGCCCCAATACCTAAAGCGTTTACTTTTTCGTAAAGCTCGATACGCAACTCTTCAGTCTTATTTTGAGGACCGCGTTGCAACAGCTCGTACATGTCGATGTCTTCCATCAACGCCGCTTTGGCCATTAGCATGGCTTTCTCTGCTGTGCCGCCAACCCCAATCCCCAACATGCCGGGAGGACACCAACCAGCACCCATTTGCGGCACTGTCTGCATCACCCAATCCACGATAGAGTCACCCGGATTAAGCATGGCAAACTTAGCTTTGTTTTCCGAACCGCCCCCTTTTGCGGCAATTTGAACTTCTACTGTATCGCCGGGCACGAGCTCGACGCTGACAATACAGGGTGTGTTATCGCGCGTATTTTTACGAGTGAACAAGGGGTCGCTAAGTACCGAAGCACGTAGAGGGTTATCAGGGTTTAAATAGCCTTGACGCACCCCCTCATCACAGAGCTCTTGTATACCCAGTTTGGTATCAAAGCGAACATTCATGCCCACTTTTAAAAAGACGTTAACCACTCCGGTGTCTTGACAGATAGGGCGATGACCCTCAGCGCACAGTCGCGAGTTAGTCAAAATCTGAGCAATCGCATCTTTTGCTGCTGGGCTTTCTTCTCGCTCATACGCCCGTGCTAGGTGTTGAATGTAATCGGCGGGATGGTAGTAACTAATAAACTGAACCGCATCAGCAATGGACTGGATAAAGTCCTGCTCCTTAATTAGGGTAGTCATGGTTGGTCTGCTAAATAAAAAGAAAAACAATCAAAAAATTCGTGAAGACAGATTTACTTACCTTGCCATACTGGCGCACGCTTCTCGGCAAAAGCGGTGGAGCCCTCTTTCGCATCGGCCGAGGCAAACACGGGTGCAATAATGGGACGCTGTATGTCGAACATGTCATCTTGGTGCCAGTCACGCGATTGACTGATCACGCGTTTCGCCACTTGTATCGCCATTGGCCCATTCGCTTTTAATTTTTCGGCCAGCGCCAAGGCTTCATTTAACGCCTGACCAGCGGGCACCAGCCGGTTAACTAAGCCCAGCTCGTACAAACGCGGTGCGTTAAACATGTCGCCAGTGAGTACAAACTCCATCGCCAGATGATAGGGGATACGAGCCGGCAAACGCAGCATGCCACCGGCACCGGGCACAATACCCCGCTTTACTTCGGGCAAGCCAAACTGCGCCGCCTCGGAGGCAACGATTAGGTCACAGGCCAACGCCATTTCAAAACCGCCCGCTAAGGCATAGCCTTCTACCGCAGCGATCATGGGTTTACGCGGTGGGCGTTCACACAATCCACCAAAACCACGGTTATCCACATAAGGACGCTGACCACTTTGGGCAAAGGCTTTTAAATCCATGCCCGAACTAAAGGTTTGCCCAGCGCCCGTTAAAATACCTAAACGCACATCAGGGTTCGCATCCAACTCATCCAGCGCCGCAGCCAGTTCTACCGCTGTATCGTAATTCACAGCATTCCGTGCTTGCGGACGATTGATGGTAATAATCATCACATGATCGCTAATTTCGCGGTGAACGAGCTCTGACATATAGCTTGTGTCCTATGAAAGCATGTTAGTTCTGGTCGGTATCGACCTAGGTTCTATACAATACGATATTTACAGATTGCTATCATACGACTAATTCGTGCCCCTTTTCGTTGCCGTTGCACGCTTCAACGCTGGTTATGCGTGTATTTTCGTGCAACGTACCAAGCCTGTTAGCAAATACAGCTAAAATAGAAAGTTTTTGCGGCACCCCATTTACCGGTTTTTTTACCATGCTCACTTTTCAGCAGTTAATCCTTTCACTCCAACACTACTGGGATGAACACGGCTGTGTGCTTTTACAGCCTATCGACCTTGAGGTTGGTGCTGGTACCTCGCACACCGCCACGTTTCTGCGAGCCATCGGGCCGGAACCTTGGCGTGCAGCCTATGTACAGCCCTCCCGACGTCCGGGCGACGGGCGTTACGGCGACAACCCAAACCGTCTGCAGCACTACTACCAATATCAAGTAGTGCTGAAACCCGCACCAGAAAACATCATGGACCTCTACATTGGGTCGTTAAAAGCCTTGGGTATCGATCCAAAGCAGCATGATATTCGCTTTGTGGAAGACGACTGGGAAAACCCAACACTGGGCGCTTGGGGCTTAGGTTGGGAAGTGTGGTTGAACGGTATGGAAATCACCCAATTCACCTACTTCCAGCAAGTAGGCGGCTTAGACTGCACACCCGCCACCGGTGAAATCACCTACGGTTTAGAACGTTTAGCCATGTACATTCAGGGCGTAGAAAGCGTTTACGATCTCGTCTGGAGCACCGACGCACAAGGCCGCTCGGTGTACTACCGCGATATTTACCACCAAAACGAAGTCGAACAATCTACGTATAACTTCGAAGTATCGAACGCCGACATTCTGTTCCAGCATTTTAGCGATCACGAAAGCGAAGCCAAACGACTGGTAGAGGCTTCTTTGGCGCTACCTGCTTACGAGCAAACCTTAAAAGCGGCACATACTTTCAACTTGCTTGACGCCCGTGGCGCAATCAGCGTCACCGAGCGTGCTGCCTACATTGGCCGTATCCGTAACTTATCCCGAGCAGTCGCCCAAGCTTATTACGAGTCTCGTGAGCGCCTCGGCTTCCCTATGCTGCAAAGCTCCGTCACCACGGAGAGCAAATAAATGACCTCGAACACCCAAGAATACCGTTCATTACTGGTAGAGCTACAAACTGAAGAGCTCCCACCCAAAGCACTGGAAAACATGGGCACTGCCTTTGCTGAAGGCATTGTCCACACCTTAAAAGAACAACACCTAATCGACGATTCAGCGGTGGTGAATACCTTCGCTACACCGCGCCGTCTTGCTGTGTTAATTGATCAGGTTAAAGCACAGGCTGAAGACCAACCCTTTAGCGACAAACTGATGCCTGCCAAGATCGGTCTTGATGCTGACGGCAACATCACCCCAGCGTTACAAAAGCGTTTGACCAGCAAAGGCTTAGAGCACCTAAGTGCCGATCAGCTACATGTAGAGTCCGACGGCAAACAAGACTATCTGTTTGCTAAGGGCATGGCGAAAGGTGCCTTGCTGGCTCCAGCCTTACAAGAAGCGCTCGATTACAGCTTGGCTCATTTACCTATTCCTAAGGTCATGCGCTACCAGTTGGCTGATGGCGTCACCAGCGTACGCTTCGTGCGTCCTGCTCACGGTTTAGTGGCCTTATGGGGCGACGACATACTGCCTTTAACCGCCCTTGGATTACAGGCGGGGCGACGCAGTCTGGGCCATCGCTTCATGTGCGACGAACCGCTCTCCATCCAGTCGGCAAACAGCTACGAAGAACAACTGCTAAACGAAGGAAAAGTTATTGCGTCGTTTGCCCAACGACGTGATCTAATCGCTTCTCAGTTGGCCGAACAATGCGAGGCGCTACAAGCCAGCTTGGGCAACGACCCTGAAGTGGATGCCTTACTGAATGAAGTAACAGCGTTAGTTGAACACCCTACCGTGTACGTTGGCGAGTTCGATACCGACTTTTTGAATGTGCCGTCCGAATGCTTAATTCTGACCATGCGTCTGAATCAGCGTTATTTCCCTTTATTCGATCCGGCAACACAACGCT
This sequence comes from Paenalcaligenes sp., assembly GCA_035303295.1. Taxonomy (GTDB): domain Bacteria; phylum Pseudomonadota; class Gammaproteobacteria; order Burkholderiales; family Burkholderiaceae_B; genus Paenalcaligenes. Next base: position 10,065 of record DATGRU010000173.1, on the reverse strand, counting down.
TAACCAATCGTTTCCTCATCGTCAGTAACATGCAGGTTGAGGACCCCAGTCATATTATTGAAGGGAACCAACGCGTTATTCTGCCCCGTCTGGCCGATGCGCGCTTCTTCTTTGATACCGACCGTAAAACAGCGCTGGCCGATCGCGTCGATAGCCTTGAGCAAAGTGTTTATCACAACAAACTGGGCTCACAACGCCTGCGCGTAGAGCGTATTCGTCAAATTATTCGTGCCTTAGCCGAGGGTACCGGCGCCGACGTACAGTTGGCCGACCGCGCGGCCCTATTGGCTAAAGCCGACCTCAACACCAGTATGGTGGGTGAGTTCCCCGAACTGCAGGGTGTAATGGGTGCCTACTACGCTGAGGCCGATGGTGAAGACGCCCGCGTCGTCACTGCCTTGCGTCAGCAATATCAACACCGCCTCTACGAGCCCGTTAGCGAACACACATTAATTGCTGGTCTGCTGTTTTTGGCCGAGCGCTTGGAAACGTTGGTGGGCATCTGGGCGATTGGTTTAGCGCCAACCGGCGAGCGTGACCCTTACGCTTTACGTCGCGCTGCCCTAGGCGTCATTAGTGCTTTTGACCAGTTAGCTGCAGGTGGTTATATCTCTGGCGACGGTAGCGATTCGCTGCGTTTAGACACGCTACTTGAACTGACCCGTCAAAGCTTTGAGCCCGGTTTAGTCAGTGACGAGGTCTTAGCCGCAGTCAGCAACTTCATTTACGAACGTTACCGCAACCAGCTGGTGGGCGAGCACGACCGCAACGTAGTCGAAGCGGTACTTGAACTGAACCCGCCTTTGCATCAGGTGCAGGCTCGTATTCAAGCGTGTGCTGCCTTTGCTGCGCTGCCCGAAGCAGAAAGCTTAGCGAGTGCGAACAAACGCATTAGCAACCTCTTGCGCCGTGCCGAAACGCAACACCACGACCTAAACCAAAGCCTGCTTAGCGAAGCCGCAGAGCTGGAATTGGCTAAAACAATTGACGAACTTAGCCCCAAAGCCAACGAACAGTTCGCCCAAGGCCAGTTCGAAGCCAGTTTAAGCACACTTGCTGGCGCTAAACAGGCTGTGGATAATTTCTTTAACGACGTCATGGTCATGGCGGAAGACCCCGCCATCCGCGCTAATCGCCTTGCCTTACTCGAGAAGCTGCACCGCACCATGAACCAAGTAGCCGACTTAGCTCGCTTGGCCGCATGATGAAACTGGCTATTCTGGATCGTGACGGGGTCATTAACCATGACTCCGACGCCTTTGTTAAGTCGCCCGATGAATGGCTGCCTATACCCGGTAGTTTGGAGGCCATCGCAAAGCTTAACCAAGCCGGATGGAAAGTCGTGGTCGCGACCAACCAATCCGGTCTTGCGCGCGGTTTATTTAGCATGCAAGACCTCAATGCCATCCATGCCAAAATGCGGCAAGAACTGGCCGCCGTAGGCGGACATGTCGATGCTATCTTCATCTGCCCCCATGGGCCTGACGATCACTGCAGCTGTCGCAAGCCCTTGCCCGGCATGTTTGAAGACATTGGTCTGCGTTTCGACGCCGATTTGCGTCAAGCGGTTGCCGTGGGTGATTCATTACGCGATATTGAAGCCGCTAGCGCTACAGGCTGCCAAACGTGGCTGGTACTTACCGGTAATGGTCAACGCACCCAAGCCAGCGGCAAATTACCCTCGGGCTGCCGCATTCGTGCCAATCTGGCTGCGGTGGTTGAGGATTGGTTAGAGCTACCGTCATGTTAATGTTGCGTTCACTTCTCTATGCGGTCTTTCTGCTTGTTACCGTCATTCCTTATGCGTTTGCCTGTATCGTATGGGCACCGTTACCGCTGCATTGGCGTTATAAATTAACGGTAGGTTGGCCTCGCATGGCCGTCTGGGCTGCCAAACATATACTCGGCATTAAATGGCAGGTTAAAGGTTGGGAAAACCTACCCGATGCGCCAGTGGTCTTGCTATCTAAGCACCAATCAGCTTGGGAAACCATGTTCTTTCCCGGCTATATGCCGCGTGAAGTCTGCTTTGTGTATAAGCGCGAGCTACATCGCATTCCTTTTTTCGGCTGGGGCCTCGCCTTATTACGCATGATTCCCATCGACCGCTCAAAAGGCCGAGACGCTTTTAATCAAGTAGCCGCAGTAGGTCAGCTACGCTTAAATGAAGGACGCTGGCCTATACTCTTTCCAGAGGGTACCCGTGTTCCCCCTGGACAAGCAGGTCGCTACCGTATTGGTGGTGCGTTGCTGGCACATCGTACCAACACCCCTGTCATACCCATTGCACACAATGCCGGTGAATGCTGGCCACGCAATGCGTTTATAAAAAAACCGGGTATGATCACGGTATCGTTTGGGCCACCTATTAGCCCTGAAGGCCGTACCGTCGAAGAGCTTAATACGGCAGTTCAAGAGTGGATCGAGAACGAAATGCGCGTCCTAAATCCAGAACGCTATGAGTCAGCTTCCCCTGTTTGATCAGGCTACCCCACCGGTGCCAGTAAGTAAGCAGGCCGAAACACAACGGCAGCCCCACTTACTGGGCACCCGCCCCCCACCACAACTAGCGCCGGGGACCCGTTGGTGCGTACATGAATCAGAAGCACTAAGCGTGGGCTACACCTTAATTCGCCGTCGCCGAAAAAGCATCGGCCTGCAAGTTAACGAAAACGGCTTACGTATTAGCGCCCCCAGCTGGGTTAGCCAATCCCACATTGATCAGGCTATTACGCAGAAAAGCGCATGGATTATTCGTAAGCTAAGCGAATGGGAAGACCGTAAAGCGAAATTGGCCTTAGGCCAAGCGCAGTGGCGCGACCAAGGCCGCATTCCTTACTTAGGGGTGCACATCAGCCTAAAGTTGGTGGCCGACCAACGTGAGGTGTGCTTTGAGGGGCATCCTCTAGAGCCCGAGCACACCCACTGCCTTAAGCTGCCTTTAGCCCATGATGCCAGCAGTGACCGCATTCAAGACTTATGCCACGCGTGGCTGCAACAACAAGCTAAACAGTATTTTGAACAGCGCCTGCACCACTTTGCAGCCCAAAGCCCCAAACCCCTAAATCGTTGGCGCTTGGCTGGGCCTGCTAAACGTTGGGGTTCGTGCTCCAGCGAAGGCGTAATCATGCTGAATTGGCGGCTGATACACTTTAGTAAGCCCATTATCGATTACGTGATTGCTCACGAAGTCGCGCACCTTAAAGAAATGAATCACGGCCCCGCCTTCTGGCGCGAAGTCGAACGCTTAATGCCCGATTTTGCGCAGGCGCGGCAACGGTTAAAAACTCATGATCCGGGCAGCCTCCCTCTGCTCTAACCCTTATTTCAGGAGAACTCCATGCGAATTTTGCACACCATGCTACGCGTTGGCGACTTAAAACGCTCACTCGATTTTTACGTTGATGTGTTGGGCATGAAGCTGCTGCGTCAGAACGACTACCCAGACGGAAAATTCACGCTAGCATTTGTTGGCTACCAAGATGAAAGTGAAGGTGCCGTATTGGAACTGACCCACAACTGGGACACCGACAGCTACGATTTAGGTAATGGCTATGGCCACATCGCACTTGAAGTAGACGACGCTTACGCCGCCTGTGAAAGCATTAAAGCCAAAGGCGGTAATGTCGTGCGCGAAGCAGGGCCGATGAAACACGGCACTACCGTTATTGCCTTTGTGAAAGACCCTGATGGCTACATGGTCGAACTGATCCAAAACAAAGGCCGCGTCGACTAACGTCAACGCCACAGCCAGCAATAGCCCGAAGCTGTTAACTCAGCTTCGGGCTTCTCGCTTAAACGCATCGGCTTCAAAATCATCGACTGCAATCACTTGGTCCACCAAAGCCTGATACGATTGCAGAAGTGCTTTTTCCTCTTCCGTTATCGCCCCTTCCCGCACGGCTTGTTCCCAATCGTCGTAGCCCTCTTTACGCAACCGCAGCATCAACGGCTGTGCTGTACTGGCCAGTGCAAAAGCCTGATTCAACAGTTTTAAATGATTGTGCTGCCCGCTTACACCGGTAAGCCGCTCACGAGTACTTGATGGACTTAACAGTAGCTCGGCCACCTCGCTTAATAAAACATCGCGTGGCATTGCTGCGGTTAGCCCCAACGGCCTAAGTAGTATCCGCAAAAACCATGCTAAAGGACGCAGCGGCAAATTATCCAATACCGCCTTAAGTTGCAGATCAAAACGATGCAAAGATCGTTGCATCACCACTTGCAACAGCGGTAAGTCGGCGGATAATTTCTGTTCGTCATGCCAACGTTTTAAGACGGCCGAAAGTAAAAACAACTCAGAAAGCATGTCTCCCAGCCGCGCCGATAGCATTTCACGGCGTTTTAACTGCCCTCCCAAACTAAACAAAGAGGCCTCAGCAACCACCGCAAAAACAGCTGTACAACGACTAAGTCGTTTAAAGTAGCTTGCACTGGCTCCTGCACGACGCGGTACCCGCACAAAAGCACCGTTGGTCCATGACAAAAACGTTGCTCTAAGCAGATTTTTCAGACTGTGCGACGCATGACGCCAAACTAAACCATCAAATTGCTGACACGCTTCACGCTGATCTGGATTAGCCAGCGCAGCCATCTCTTGTTTCAGCCACGGATGCGCACGAATCGCCCCTTGTCCAAATACAATTAAACTTCGCGTCAGAATGTTCGCCCCTTCCACCGTAATAGCAACCGGCACAGAGCGATGTAGGTGACTTAAGTAATTACTTGGCCCATCAATAACGGCCTTGCCCGCATGAATATCCATGGCGTCATTCACCGATTCACGCATTTTCTCGGTGCAATGCAACTTCATAATGGCAGACACCACCGATGGCTTTACCCCTTGCATTAAACCACTGCACGTAAAGCGACGCGCTGCTTCCACTTCGTAAGCATTGGCCGCTAAATGCGCTAAGCGTTCTTGCACCCCCTCAAAGCTACCAATGGGAATACCGAACTGGGTTCGAACACGGGCATAGGCTCCGGCTGTATGCGCCGTAAACACACACGCTGCAGCCGATAAGGATGGCAGTGAAATACCACGCCCTGCCGCCAGCGCCCCCATCAGCATTTGCCAGCCCTTACCCGCCATTTCCGCACCACCGATGATGGCGTCCAAAGGCACAAATACATCCTGTCCTTGCATGGGCCCGTTTTGAAACACCTGCATAGCCGGTAAATGCCGTCGCCCGGTAGTCACTCCCGGCGCATCGGCGGGCACCAGCGCAACCGTAATGCCTACCTCTTCTTGATCACTAAGTAGATGGTCTGGATCAAATAACTTAAAGGCCAAGCCCAGCACTGTGGCCACGGGGCTTAGCGTGATATAACGCTTATTGAAATTTAAGCGTATGCCCAGTACTTCTTGCCCGTCCACCCACTGCTTCACCACCACGCCGGTATCGATCATAGCGGCCGCATCCGACCCAGCCTCTGGGCTGGTTAACCCAAAACACGGAACTTCTGTTCCTGCGGCCAACCGCGGCAACCAATGTTGCCGCTGCTCAGGCGTGCCATATTGCAGTAGCAACTCGCCCGGCCCTAATGAGTTCGGCACCATCACCGTTACTGCTGCGGTAATAGAATGCATCGACAGCAGCTTCACCACTTCGGAATGCGCATAGGCAGAAAAGCCCAGTCCGCCATATTCCTTGGGAATAATCATGCCGAAAAATCCGGCATGTTTAATATGCTCCCACGCTGCTTCGGGTAAATCGCCATCTACCTGCGTAATTTGCCATTCGTCCAGCATCTGAATGAGCTCTTGCACCGGACCATCAATAAAGCCCTGCTCTTCGGGCGTTAACGAAGCAGCAGGCATTTCCAGCAACTTGTTCCAATCGGGTGTGCCAGAGAATAGATCGGCCTCCCACCAAACGTCTCCGGCCTCAATGGCTTCCTTTTCGGTATCGGACATGGCAGGAAGCGCCTTACGAGCCAGGTTAAAAACAGGGGCTGTTAACCATTTACGCCTAAACGACATCCAAGTCATCATGTCCTCCTTAAGCAATGTTAAGTATTGATTTCATTATCCACTTAATTTTCAGACTCTGCGACAATGGTACGCTTACGATTGATTTTCTTTTCTGCGTTGCTCCATGCTCAATATTCTCTGGTTTGCTTTTTTTGTGATCGCTGCCGTTTCAGGCATGTTCCAATGGCTATGGTTGGGTGATTCAGAAGTTTTCGCACGCATGGTGCAGAGCCTATTCGACATGGCTGAGCTGTCGGTACAGCTCATGCTCTTACTGTTTGGGACCCTTACCTTATGGTTAGGTTTCCTAAAAATAGCAGAAAAAGCCGGATTAATTGATGCCTTAGGTAGATTACTGGCACCCCTATTTAAACGCTTAATGCCAGAAGTGCCCAGCGGACATCCTGCCTTGGGCCTCATCACCTTGAACTTTGCGGCCAACGGCTTGGGCTTGGATAACGCCGCCACTCCAATTGGCCTACGAGCCATGCGCGAACTGCAAAGCCTAAATCCCAACCCGCAAACTGCCACCAATGCACAGATTCTGTTTCTGGTACTGAATGCCTCATCGCTAACCATACTACCGGTCAGCATTTTTATGTATCGGGCGCAACAGGGGGCACCGGATCCTACGCTGGTATTTTTACCTATTTTGCTGGCCACCACCGTATCGTCATTGGTGGGCTTGCTAAGCGTCGCCTTCATGCAGCGGCTACGCCTGCATGACCCCGTGGTCTTGCTCTGGTTGGGCGGCCTTATTGGCGGCCTAGGGGTATTCATGGCGACGCTGGCTACCCTAAGTGCCGCAGCGCTAAATGCCTTCTCGTCATTGCTGGGCAACTTAAGCTTATTAGGGATTATTTTGTTTTTTCTGCTGGTGGGTGCCCGCAAAAAAATCAAACTCTATGATTGCTTTGTTGAAGGAGCCAAAGGTGGTTTCGAGGTATCGCGCGACTTACTACCCTATCTGGTGGCAATGCTCTGCGCCATTGGCGTACTACGAGCCTCTGGCGCCTTAGACGTCGCCCTAGATATTATTCGTTGGCTCAGCACATTGGCCTCACTTGATACCCGCTTTGTGGACGCGCTACCTACCGCTTTAGTAAAGCCATTCTCTGGTGGTGCAGCACGTGCCATGCTGATTGAAACCATGAGCCATCACGGTGTGGATAGCTTCCCTGCTTTAGTTGCCGCTACCGTACAAGGCAGCACAGAAACCACCTTTTATGTGTTGGCGGTCTATTTTGGTTCCGTGGGGGTAACGCGCGCCCGCCATGCTGTCGGTTGTGCCTTGTTATCAGATCTGGCGGGGGTACTGGCTGCCATCGGTATTTGCTACTGGTTCTTTGGTTAAACCGAATGGAACCCGCCGCTTAAGCCGATGGTTATTTGGCCTTTAATCGGTAAATAGCATCGGCCAATTCAATAAACTGGGCAACGGATAAATCGCCCGGACGGCTAGTGGGTTCAATGGGAATGTGCTCCCAGTCGGCGGCGCGTAACCACTGGCTTAAACTGCCACGCAGCATCTTACGGCGCTGGGTAAAAGCCTGTGCTACCACATGTGCGAAGGTGTCAGGGCACTGTGCTGTGGGGCGGTCATCCCCTAATGGTCGCATTCTAACGATGGACGATGTTACTTTTGGGGCCGGATCAAAGGCTTCTGGCGCCACATCAAATAACTTAAACATGCGGTAGCGCGACTGCAGCATTACCGTTAAGCGGCTGTAGTCTGAATCGCCCGGCTTCGCTACCATGCGCTCGACCACTTCCCGCTGCAACATAAAATGCTGGTCGCGAATGTGGTCAGCAAACTGCATCAAATGAAAAAGAATAGGCGTGGAAATGTTGTAAGGTAGATTTCCCACCACACGAAGATGCGGCCCTAAGCTAGAAAAATCGACGGTTAAGGCGTCTGCCTCGATAATATGCAGCTGCTCTGCCGTAAAACGTTGCTTTAAGCGCGCTACCAAATCACGATCAAGTTCCACCACTTGCAAGCGCTGTAACTTTTGACTAAGCGGAAGGGTTAAGGCGGCTAGGCCCGGGCCAATCTCGACCATGTTGTCGTCGGCTCGCGGATCAATTGCGCGCACGATCTCTTCGATCACTGCTTCGTCGTGTAAAAAGTTCTGTCCGAACCGTTTGCGTGCCTGATGTTGCGCCATAGCTATACTCAATCTCTACACGCTTCAACGCGTGACTTCAAAATAAAAAGTGCCTTAATGTGAATGGATGTCACCTTAAGGCACTCGTTCGGCTACGTTATAGCGTGTTAGTCCTGATCGGCTAAATACGCTTTCTCGAGCCGGTTATCCACATACACTGCTGTGCGCAGCTGATTCAACCAGTCTTCAAAGGCTGGCTCGACACGTTGTTGGAATAAGTGCTGACGCGCCTGCATACGACGGAACTCATTCTCCATGTCTTTACTGCGACGCTCTTCCACAAGAATTAGGTGCCACCCAAACTGAGAACGCACAGGCTGGCTAATCTGGCCTACCGACAAAGCATCCATTGCCTGTTCAAAAGCTGGAACCGTTTCACCCGGTGTTAACCAGCCCAAATCACCGCCCTGTGGTGCAGAACTGTCTTCAGAATAACTACGGGCCAACTCTTCAAACGACTCACCGTTTTTAAGGCGCTGATACAGCTGCGTAATACGCTCTAGCGCCTGATCGTCGTCACGAACCTGCGACAGTTTCACCAGAATATGACGAGCATGCGTTTGGGTGACCATCATCGGGCCACTGTCATCCATACCTTGTGTTCCACGGATGGATAAATCTTGCGCTTGGCTTGGCACCGCACGGTTCACCACTTTCAAGATATGAAAGCCCACGCCACTGCGCACTAGCTCACTTACTTGGCCCCCTTGCAGACTTTGCACCGCTTGAGCGAACAACTCGGGCCATGCCTCGATAGGACGCGCACCCAGCACCCCGCCATCCAGCGCCTCGGGGCCATCAGAGGAGGCCGCTGCAAGACCAGCAAAGTCGGCACCACTGCGAGCGCGTGCCAACAACTCTTCAGCCTTGGCTTGCTGACGCGCTACCGTTGCCGAATCGGCACCTTCGGGAACACGTACCAAAATTTGTGCTAATTCAAAATACTCAGGCCCGGCTGCGGCAGCAGCACTGCCCGACTCACGCGGTTGAATACCTTGGCTGCGTAGAAACGAATCAATTTCCGAATCGCTAATGTAAATGCGCTCATCCACCATACGTTGGCGTAGCTGATCAAGCAGCAAATCGTGCTCCAGCGTTTGCAGGTAGTCTTCCCACGCCAAACCGGTATTCTCAATTTCCATGCGCAATTGCTCGGGCGATAGCTGATTACGCCCAGCAATAATTTCGATCGCATTATCAATATCGGCCTCGCGGATCACGATACCCAGACGCTCTCCTTCTTGCTTCTGGACGGTTTCATCGATTAAACGTTGCAATACCTGTAAGCGTAAGGTTTGCTGATCAGGAGCCGGTATGTTCTGTGCTTTTAATTGCTTACTTATACGGGCCGCTTCAATATCGACCTGACGTAAGGTAATGACCTGCCTGTCAACAACGGCAGCAATACCGTCTACGAACTGACCTGCCCGCCCAGAAGCTTGCTCCGCCGTCCCATTTTGTGTTTCAGACCAAACCAGCCCCGAAGACAATAAGGTTGAAAAGGCAACAAGACTACTTGCTACCCATTTTGTAGAACGACGCACTTGCATGTTATTCATACCTCTCGAAGATGGTGTTGTCTGGTATTGGGGGCGTTACTGACTCGTAACCCACAATACGCTCTCGTAAAAGATTCATTGGATCGGTACCCAATGAGCCTAGTCCGGAGAGTTCAAGCTGGAAAAATACCGCCGAGTTACTTTCTTTGGCCGATACGGCATAACGCTGAACCACAAAACGGCCAGTCCAGCAGCAATCACCTTTATACTCCAAACCCAGTATTGTCTGCGTACTACGCTTCTCTTGTAAAGAGTAATCAACGCGTCCTAAACCATAAACTCGTTGGGTTAAAGGCCATTGTGTTGTAACCGATATGCGCTCTTTAGAGTTATCAGCATCACGGTTACCGCGGAAATAGTCGGG
>DATGRU010000172.1:0-4203 GCA_035303295.1 Paenalcaligenes sp. | reverse complement strand
TAACCATTTGTTGCTCATGGGCCCAGACCAGAACGTTGGGTTGCGTTCCAGCAGCACTACCTCTGCGTGAGGTAGCAGCTGGCGTAAGTAGCGTGCCGCTGTCATCCCGCCCCAACCACCACCGCAAATAACAATACGCGGTCCTTTGCCGTTGCGGGCTAGAAGCTGAGTATTACTATGAATGGCTAAGGGAGCAGTGAGAGCAGTAGAAGGTACTACCAGAGAGCCGAGCGCTAGGGCTGGGGGGGTAAGTAAAAAACGTCTACGATCCATTGTTTTCTCCTCGCAGTCATGACATGACACACGTTAGCTAGGCTGATCAAGCCCAAAACAGATCATAGGTTAACTGAAATTTATTACCTTTGGTTATAGTCGAGCACATTTAAATGAAACAGTGGACGGTGAATAGCAAAGGAGGGATATTCCTGTCAGAAAGTAAAGCTCTTTAGTTGCTTGCTTACCTTAGGCGTAGGGTCACAGGCTTCTATAAGTTGCGGGTGTTTTTCTAGCACTGCTAGCAGCCTAAACTGGTTCATTGGGCGTGGCTTTTCTAGGTTAAGGTGTGGGTTTTTAAAGTAATTTAGGATTAAAGCTCGCGTGTTCACGTAATGCACTAAAATCGGGCTCAGGTTTTACCCTAACGTGCAAATGCTTGAATGATGTTCAGGTGCAGACGTTATGGGTCTTATATTGATTTCTCTCTTTTTATGCGGGAGCACATTATGTCCAGCTTGTCGGTAGACGCGAGCCATGAGGAACTGCTTGAATACTCTGTGGTGTACACAGATCGCGCCACTAACCATATGTCTGGCACTTTTCAAAGTGTAATGAGAGATATCTCTAGAACACTAAAACAGGTGTATAACGCGCACTCGGCGATTGTGGTGCCCGGCAGCGGCACATTTGGCATGGAAGCTGTAGCGCGGCAGTTTGCGACAAAGAAAAAATGTTTGGTCATTCGAAACGGCTGGTTTAGCTTCCGCTGGAGCCAAATCTTCGATATGGGTGACATTCCTGCCGATGTTCAGGTGCAAAAGGCGCGTGCTCAGTATGACGCGAAACAGGCACCCTTTGCGCCCCCGCCTATTGAAGAGGTGGTGGCTTCAATTCGCGAATATCAGCCTGATTTGGTATTAACCGCTCATGTGGAAACGGCATCAGGCATTATGCTGCCGGATGATTACCTACGTCAGGTTGCCGATGCAGTACACGCTGTGGGAGGGCTGTTTGTTCTAGATTGTGTGGCTTCAGGCACCTTATGGGTAGATATGGAAGTCGCTGGGGTGGATATTTTAATTACAGCCCCTCAAAAAGGCTGGACGTCATCGGCAGGATGCGCACTGGTTATGCTTAGCGAGCTTGCCCGTGAGCGCATCGAGTCCACCGTTAGCACGTCTTTTGCTTGCGATTTGCGTAAGTGGTTGCAGATAATGGAGACGTACGAGGATGGCAGTTTTAGTTATCACACCACGATGCCAACTGATTCACTGGTGACCTTACGCAACGTGATGGCCGAAACAGAAGCGTATGGTTTCGAGAAATTGCGTGCTCACCAGATAGAGTTGGGACAAAAAGTACGAGCCTTGTTGCGTGAACGGGGTTATCCCAGTGTGGCCGCCGAGGGTTTTGAGGCACCATGCGTGGTGGTTAGCTACACCGAGGACGATGGGCTGCATAGCGCTCAGAAGTTTGCACAAGTCGGCTTGCAAACGGCCTCGGGTGTGCCGTTACAGTGCGATGAGCGCGACGATTTTAAGAGCTTCCGTATTGGCTTGTTTGGTTTGGATAAACTGCATAACATCGATCGCACAGTGGCGAATCTGGCTAAAGCCTTCGATGATATGGAGGCGTTGTAATCGTTTGAAGCATCGCCCAGCTACAACATGTTGGGCGATGACGCCGCACAGTGCGTGTCAGGCTGGTGTGTTTCAACACAGGAGGGCATATGCGTTTTCCATGGCAGTTGACGTCATTGCTGGGCTGCTCCTTAAGCGTTTGGGGGGGTGTGGCTTTGGCAGCGCCACAGGCGCCAGAACCCACACGGGCAGAGGCCGAGGTTACGGAAGTAGTCGCAGGTTTAAATCATCCGTGGGCTTTGGCTTTCTTGCCTGACGGTTCGATGTTAATTACTGAGCGTTCGGGCACCTTGCGACGCCTTGATCCACAAATGCGCTTATCCGCGCCGCTACAAGGGCTGCCTGAAATAGCCGTTCGTGGGCAAGGTGGATTGCTGGATATTGCCTTATCACCGAATTTTGCTGAGGACCGCTGGGTATATTTAAGTTACGCAGAATCCGACGGCAACAAGATGGGTACTGCGATGGGGCGCGGACGGCTCTCAGAGGACGCTTCTCGCCTTGACGATTTTAGCGTTTTGTTTAGACAAGAGCCCAAGTTATCGACGGGTCATCATTTTGGTAGCCGTATCGTGTTTGCGCCAGACGGGTTCTTGTATTTGGCTTTAGGTGAAAACAACCAACGGGCTACAGCGCAAGATCTGGGTAAGCTGCAGGGTAAGGTTGTACGTTTGCATCCTGATGGACGCATTCCTGATAACAACCCTTTTATTGACAATGACGAGGCGCGCCCCGAAATCTGGTCGTACGGGCACCGTAATCCGCAAGGTTTTGCATTAAATCCGTGGACTCAAGAGCTTTGGCTGCACGAGCATGGCCCTCGGGGTGGCGATGAGATTAACCACGTTCAGGCCGGGCTGAATTATGGCTGGCCACTGGCGACCTACGGTATTAATTACACAGGCTTCTCGATTCCCGAAGCCGAAGGCACAACGGTGGAAGGTACCGAGCCTCCCTTGTTATGGTGGAAGCGTTCGCCTGCTATTAGTGGCATGGCATTTTATGATGCAGACCGCTTTACGCAGTGGGGGGCGTCGTTATTTATCGGCGCGTTACGTAGTCAAGAGTTAATTCGACTAACGTTGGATGGCAAGAAGGTGTTGGCTGAAGAGCGTTTACTACACGACCGGGGTGATCGTATCCGTGATGTGCGGGTAGGGCCTGATGGTTATGTTTATGTATTAACGGACTCCCCGAATGGGGCGTTGCTACGGATTGCTCCAAAAACCACGCCTTAGCAAGGAATCTGCTGTTTGGTAGCGTCCTACAGCTTGGCTCTTAAAAAGTAAACCAGAGCTTAGGGGGTTAATTAGGTAATAGCGCACGGGGACATCGTGCGCTATTAGCCCACAGTTCAGAAATCTTAGCGGGCCGGAATTTCTAGGCCACGCTGCACGGCAGGTCGTGCTATGAACTGATCCAGTACGCGTTGTACGTTAGGGTATTTGTGAAACTCTACTAAGTCTGCGGCTTCATAAAAACCAATTAGGTTGCGAACCCACGGGAAAATGGCGATATCCGCAATACTGTAGTCGGCACCTGTAACCCAGTCTTGGCCTTTTAATTGAATATCTAATACGCGCAGTAGGCGTTTGCTTTCGGAAACGTAGCGTTCAAGTGGGCGCTTGTCTTCGTATTCTTTACCTGCAAACTTGTGGAAAAAGCCAAGCTGTCCAAACATCGGGCCAATGCCGCCCATCTGAAACATTAGCCACTGCAAAGTCTCGATGCGTACAGCTGGATCTGATGATAAAAATTGGCCTGTTTTTTCAGCTAAATAAATCAGAATTGCACCGGACTCAAATAAGCCGAGTGGCTCACCGTTGGGGCCGTCTGGATCCAGAATAGCCGGTATTTTATTGTTGGCACTTAAGGAAATAAATTCAGGGGTTAATTGATCGTTTGTTTGAAAGCTGACTAAGTGTGGCTCGTAAGGGAGTCCGGTTTCCTCCAGCATAATCGAGACCTTCACGCCATTTGGGGTGGGCAGAGAATAGAGCTGCAGGCGATCAGGATGGGCGGCCGGCCATTTACGGGTGATGGCGAACTGATCAAGCGGCGTAGACATCATTACGGCATCCTTAAGAAGAGAAAGCAGATGGCTTCACTATATCGTTTTTCGTCGCAGCACAGCAATGTGTAATAAGTAGAAGAAAAGCGTGCGGCGTGACGGGCTGTGTTTGGTAGTCGTTAGTTGCTTGGAAGGGGATATGACCATGTAGGGACAGCTCGCTATTCATATAACTACTGATCTTTTATGAAGCGTAGTTGCGTAGTATGACAGTAGTACCTATTGCCTTTGGGCTTATAAGGCTAATCTCGGCACGATGGGTTGCCAGTCTTAGGG
>DATGRU010000171.1:0-5403 GCA_035303295.1 Paenalcaligenes sp. | reverse complement strand
ACCGGAATTTTTTATGTCCATTTCACAGCAGGATGTCGCTCGCATCGCACAGCTGGCACACATTGAGCTTTCACCGGAACAAACCGCACAAGCCGAACACGACTTTGCGCGTATCATTAATCTTATCGAAGCCCTGCAATCGGTCGACACCAGCGGTGTTGAGCCCATGACGCACCCGCTTTCCGCCATTCAGGAAATTGCACTGCGTTTACGTGCCGACGAACCCGCTCCTACCGCTACCGAAGCACAGCGCGCCGAACTCATGGCGAATGCACCGGCCCAAGATGAAGGCCTGTTCCTTGTGCCCACTGTTATCGAGTAATCCTCACTATGTCACTCTTAAACGAATACCCGTCCATTCACGCACTGGGCACAGCTTTACGCGAGAAAAAATTTAGTGCGCGTGAGCTGGCTCAAGATGCTCTGAATAATGTCACCGCGCACGCTCATTTAAACGCGTTCATCGACATCAACGCCGAGCTAACATTACAACAGGCTGATGCGGCCGATGCGCTGCTCGCCAATCAACAAGGCGGCCCATTAACCGGTATCCCCATTGCCCACAAAGACGTGCTGGTTACCAAAGGCTGGCGCTCAACGGCCGGTAGCAAAATGCTAGAGAACTACCGCAGCCCTTTTGATGCCACCGTGGTCGAACGCCTAAATGCTGCAGGCACCGTATCACTTGGCAAACTCAATTGTGACGAGTTTGCTATGGGCTCTGATAACCAAAGCTCCTTTTTTGGCGCAGTGCATAACCCGTGGAATACCCAGTACTCGCCAGGCGGCTCGTCGGGTGGTTCTGCCGCTGCGGTAGCCGCCAACTTAGTGTTGTGTGCTACAGGCACTGATACGGGTGGCTCTATACGCCAACCTGCCGCCTTGTGTGGTGTTAGTGGTATTAAGCCCACCTATGGTACGGTTTCACGCTTTGGCATGATTGCCTATGGCTCCAGCCTTGATCAAGCAGGCCCTATTGCCCGTAACGCCAAAGACTTACTCGAAGTACTTAGCGTCATGAGCGGTTTCGACCCGCACGATCCCACCAGCCTCGAACACTGCCTGAACACCAAAAATACGGGCGATCGTATCCGTAACGACTTCAATAGCTGGGAAACGCGCTTTACCGAGAATACCAACCAGCCTTTAGCTAGCCTACGCATAGGTATTCCTAAAGAGTATTTTGAAAACGAGCTCGACTCGACCTTAGCCAATCAGATTGAATCGGCTATTGCGCATTTCGAAAAGTTAGGCGCTACCCGAGTGGACGTGTCGTTACCGCTAACCCGCGAAGCGGTATCGGCTTACTACGTCATCACGCCAGCCGAGGCATCCAGCAACTTGTCGCGCTTTGATGGGGTACGGTTTGGCCATCGCGCGGCAAACTACAGCAACCTTGAAGAGATGATCAGCCGCTCGCGTGCTGAAGGTTTTGGCGACGAAGTTATTCGTCGTATTTTAGTTGGTACGTATGTGTTGTCCGAAGGTTATTACGATGCCTACTATTTACAAGCCCAACGCGTACGTCGCATGATCGTCAACGACTTCCAACAAGCTTTTGCTGCGTGTGACTTCATCATGGGCCCCGTTACGCCAAGCTTAGCCCTACCGTTGGGTGAGCGCTCTAGCGACCCCACCACCGACTGGCTCTCTGACATCTACACGCTAGGCGTCAGCTTGGCAGGTTTGCCAGCCATGTCCGTACCATGTGGTTTTACCCATGACGCTCAACCCTTGCCCATTGGCTTGCAACTGATCGGTAACTACTTTAGTGAGGGCCAGCTTCTTGCCTTGGCCGACCGTTATCAGCAAGACACCGACTGGCATCAACGTAAACCGGAAGCAAAATAATGGAATGGGAAATTGTGATTGGGCTAGAAATACACGCCCAACTATCCACCGCATCGAAAATATTTTCTAGCAGCAGCACCCGCTTTGGGGCAGCAGCCAACACCCAAGCCAGCGCTACCGACATGGCTCTACCCGGCACCCTACCCGTGTTTAACGAAGGGGCTGTGGATAAAGCCATTAGTTTCGGTTTGGCCATTGGTGGACAAGTAGCCTCGCGCTCGATCTTTGCCCGCAAGAACTACTTTTATCCCGACTTGCCCAAAAACTATCAAATTAGTCAGTTTGAAGACCCCATTGTGACAGGCGGAAAAATCAGCTTTTTCGTGTGCGAGGAAGAAATCACCATCAACCTAACCCGTGCCCACCTTGAAGAAGACGCGGGTAAATCACTGCACGAAAACTTCACCGGCCCCCACGGCGAATCCTCCACCGGTATCGACTTAAACCGTGCTGGTACCCCTCTGCTGGAAATTGTTTCCGAACCTGAAATGCGCTCGGCAGCCGAGGCGGTAGGCTATGCGCGAGCCGTGCATAGCTTGGTTGTTTGGCTAGGTATGTGTGATGGCAACATGCAGGAAGGCTCGTTCCGCGCGGACGCTAACGTATCTGTACGCCCCAAAGGACAAGAAAAGCTCGGTACACGTTGCGAACTAAAAAACATCAACTCATTCCGTTTTTTAGAACGCGCTATTAACTACGAAGCACGTCGTCAAATTGAGCTCATCGAAGACGGCGGTCAAGTAGTGCAAGAAACCCGCTTGTACGACGCCGACTTGGACGAAACACGCAGTATGCGTACCAAAGGCGATGCAGACGACTACCGCTACTTCCCTGATCCCGACCTTCCCCCTTTACTGGTATCGGAAGAACGCATTGAAGCGGTACGTGCCACCATGCCCGAGCTGCCAGCGACCAAACGCGAGCGCTATCAAAACGAGTTTGGTTTAAGTGCTTACGATGCGGCCCAGCTAACCATGAGCCGTGATACCGCGACGTACTTTGAACAAACCAATGCAGCGCTAAATAATGCACAAGCCAAGCTTGCCGCAAACTGGGTACTGGGTGAGCTGGCTGCCAGCTTAAACCGTGAAGAGCTGGATATCACTCAAGCCAAGGTGAACCCAACTCAACTAGCGAAACTGATCGCGCGTATTGCTGATAACACCATCTCTAACAAAATTGCACGAGACGTATTTCAAGCAATGTGGGAAGGCCAAGAAAATGGCGATGCAGACGCTATTATCGAAAGTAAAGGCTTAAAACAGATCAGTGATGTAGGCGCTATTTCGGCCATGGTGGATGAGGTCATTGCTGCCAACCCGGCCATTGTGGAAGAGTACCGTAGCGGTCGTGATAAAGCCTTTAACTCGCTGGTCGGCCAAGTCATGAAAGCCGCCCGTGGTAAAGCCAACCCAAAACAGGTTACTGACCTGCTTAAAGAAAAACTGGGCTAATAACAGTTAATAACTGATCTTGGCTTAGTGCCGCAGCCTTCGGGCTGCGGTTTTTTTATGCCTGTGGATAAGATAGTGCTTATCTTATCCACAGCACCTTAAATGCCGTAACGATCGCGGTAGGCTTTCACGCGTGGCTGATGTTCAGCTAGCTCGGCGTTGCCGTCTAAGAACGTCATGATATCGGCTAGCGATGCAATACTAACCACTGGCATACCGTAGCGTTGTTCCACCTCTTGCACCGCGGAATGCGGTGATAAGCTTACATCGGTACCGGCCCGTTCCATTCGATCTAGGGCAATCAACACAGCCGCAGGCTCTGCCCCGGCAGCACGGATAATTTCCACCGACTCACCCACCGAGGTACCGGCGGTGATGACGTCATCAATAATAACGACTTTGCCTTGTAAGGGTGCCCCTACCAACGTGCCACCTTCACCGTGATCTTTGGCTTCTTTGCGATTAAAAGCAAAAGGCACATCGCGACCTGCCATGTCCGGGTGCTGCACCAACGCACATGCCGTGGCTGTTGACAACGGAATCCCCTTGTACGCTGGGCCAAACAGCATATCGAACTGCACACCCGAGCTTACTAGTGCCTGTGCATAAAATTGAGCCAGCTTAGATACCGTCGCCCCTGTGTTAAACAGGCCCGCGTTGAAAAAATATGGGCTTAAACGCCCCGACTTCACTTTAAATTCACCAAAGCGTAAAACGCCCTGTTCAAGCGCGAACTGAACAAACTGAGCCCGCTGAGCTGTTGTATCACCCATAGCTAACTTTATAAGGAAAAAGAAAAAAGCTTATTATTTCACATCAGTGCCTGCTACGCATTGAACAAGGCAAGCATAAGGCTGCAATAATAAGACGGATAAGGTACAGTGCACTGCGTAAAGACGGAGATTTCACCTTGTTAAAAGTTACTAGTTTAAACGTTAATGGTATACGCGCGGCCTTTCGTAAAGGATTGCAACCGTGGCTAAGCAGCTATGGCCCCCACATTGTGGCCATGCAAGAAGTTCGCATTCAAGACAGTGATCTTAAAGATGAAATGCGCCACCCCAAAGGCTACACAGGCTACTTTAATCTGGCGGAGCGCAAAGGCTACAGCGGTGTTGGGTTGTATGTATCGCGTGAAGCAGAGGCCGTTAATCAGGGCATGGGTTGCGACGAATTCGACCCAGAAGGACGCATTATCCGCGCCGATTACAACGGTTTAAGCGTTGTCAGCGCTTACCTACCCTCTGGTTCCAGCGGCGACCCACGACAAGAAGCCAAATACCGTTTCTTGGAACGCTATGAGCAATGGATGAACGCCTTGATGCAAGAGCATCAAGACACCGGCCGCGAATTTATTCTGTGCGGTGATTGGAACATTGCGCATCACGAAATTGACCTTAAAAACTGGAAAGGCAATTTGAAGAATTCGGGCTTTTTACCCGAAGAACGCGCATGGATGACCAAAGTGCTGAATGACATGGGCTGGGTCGATGTGTATCGTCGACTGCACCCTGACACCACCGGCGAGAGCTACACATGGTGGAGTAATCGCGGCCAGGCATGGGCCAATAATGTAGGGTGGCGGATTGACTATCACATTGCCACCCCCGGTATTGCGGCTACCGCTAAACACGCCCATGTGTACAAAGATGAGCGCTTTAGCGATCACGCGCCATTAACCATCGATTACGATTGGAAGTTGGCGTAATAACACCCACATACAGCGTAGGTATGCAGCTCGGATGCCAGCCTACGCCTGCTCTTGTGCCTGCAAATGTTGCAAAATGAACTCGGCCACCTCGAAAGGCTTGTTCAAATCCAGCTGGGGTAAGGGGCAATCTTCCAGTTTCTCGTCGGTGGCCAGCGCTACAACCCCTTGGTTTTCTTCATAAACAGGGGCAATACCACGCGACGGGCGATGCACCTCAATACGCGAAATATCGGCCTGCCTATACCCTTCAACCAGCACCACATCGACCGGCGATAAGCGATCGATTAGCTCGAATAAATTTGGCTCTGGTTGATTATGCAAAGCATGAAAAACCGCATATTGATAGGGGGACGCCACAATAACCTCACGCGCCCCCGCCGCCCGAAA
>DATGRU010000170.1:0-3039 GCA_035303295.1 Paenalcaligenes sp. | reverse complement strand
CTTCAGGTTGGGCAGACCTTCAATTTCCAGAATGCGGCCAGAGAAAGCGTTAACTTTGCCCGCTTTTTCAACAGTGAGCAGGCCTTGCTTGATGGCGTAAAACGGAATGGCGTTAACCAAGTCGCGCAAGGTAACGCCAGGCTGCATTTCACCTTTAAAGCGAACCAAGATGGACTCAGGCATATCCAGTGGCATAACACCCGTAGCGGCGGCGAAGGCCACCAAGCCAGAACCAGCTGGGAAGCTGATGCCGATAGGGAAGCGGGTGTGCGAGTCGCCACCCGTACCTACAGTATCCGGTAACAACATGCGGTTTAGCCACGAGTGAATAATACCGTCGCCAGGACGCAGCGATACACCGCCACGTGTGCTGATGAAATCAGGCAGTTCGTGGTGTGTGCGTACGTCTACCGGTTTAGGGTAGGCAGAGGTGTGGCAGAACGACTGCATAACCAGATCAGCCGAGAAGCCTAAGCACGCTAAGTCTTTAAGCTCGTCGCGGGTCATTGGGCCGGTGGTGTCTTGGCTACCAACGGTGGTCATGCGAGGTTCGCAGTAGGTACCGGGGCGTACGCCTTGGCCTTCAGGCAGACCGCAAGCGCGACCCACCATTTTCTGTGCCAGAGTAAAGCCTTTGTTGGACTCTGCTGGCGCAGTGGGCAAGCGGAATAGGGTGGTGGGCTCGAGACCCAGTGCTTCACGGGCACGGGCAGTTAGACCACGACCAATAATAAGGGGGATACGACCGCCAGCACGTACTTCGTCAAACAACACGTCGGACTTCACGCTGAATTCGGCAATCACTTCACCGTTTTTCAGGGCCTTGCCTTCGTAAGGGCGCAGTTCAATGACGTCGCCCATTTCCATTTGTGAAACGTCGAGCTCGATTGGCAGTGCGCCCGCATCTTCCATGGTGTTGTAGAAGATCGGTGCGATTTTGCCGCCCAAGCAGATGCCACCGAAGCGCTTGTTGGGTACGTAAGGAATGTCATCACCCGTAAACCACAGTACCGAGTTGGTGGCGGATTTACGTGAAGAACCGGTACCGACTACGTCACCCACGTAGGCAACTTGATGGCCTTTTTCTTTGAGGGACTCAAGGAATTTAATAGGGCCAACTTTACCGGGCTCGTCGGGCTCGATACCGTCGCGAGGGTTTTTCAACATGGCCAACGCGTGCAGTGGGATATCGGGACGGCTCCAGGCGTCGGGCGCAGGGGAGAGGTCGTCGGTGTTGGTTTCGCCGGTAACTTTAAAGACAGTAACAGTTAGGCTTTCAGGTACTTCGGGGCGGCTGGTGAACCATTCACCGTCGGCCCAGCTTTGAAGAATTTCTTTAGCGTATGCGTTGCCTTGATCGGCTTTGTCTTTGACGTCGTGGAAGGCGTCAAACATCAGTAATGTGTATTTCAGCGCATTGGCTGCAGTGGGTGCCAATTCGGCATCGTCCAGCAATTGCATCAACGGTGAAATGTTGTAGCCGCCCAGCATGGTGCCGAGCAATTCACAGGCACGTTTACGGTCGAAAAGCGGGTTGCTTTCGGTGCCCAGTGCGACGGCTGCAAGGTAGGAGGCTTTAACTTTGGCTGCGTCGTCAACACCAGCGGGTACGCGGTGAGTAAGAAGTTCGAGTAAAAAGGCTTCTTCACCAGCTGGTGGGTTCTTGATTAATTCGATGAGATCAGCAGTTTGCTGTGCCGAAAGCGGCAGAGGGGGGATACCCAAGGCAGCGCGTTCAGCAACGTGTTGGCGATATGAATCCAGCATGTGGCAGGCCTATAAAGAGTAAGTGTCAAGTTAATGTATATAACGATTAACACCTATTGTAGGGTGTAGCGCGCTGCGAGGCAAGAGTCTTATATCTTATATAAGAGTTGGGTGAGGGATTTTGTACACAAAAGCATTCATGCCAACAGGCTTTGGTGTTCGGGGTGTTTGCGTATATAAGCGGCGGTGTAGCTGCAAAGCGGCACCACTTTAAATTGTTGGCTTTTGGCGTAGGCCAGCGCCGCGGCAGTAAGCTCGGCGGCAATGCCTTGGCCACCCACCGGTGCGGGTACGCCGGTATGCATCACGGTGAATAAGTCGTTTTGCAGGCGATAGTTTAATACACAGCGGTGCCCTTGTTCATAAACTTCAAAGCATTGTTGTTCGGGTACGTGCTGAATGGCTCGTGTCATGGTGAATCCTTTAATGCTGGGGGTAGGCATTCAGCCTAAACGCCCGCAAGGTATTCGTAAAGTCCACCACAGGTCATGGGCCGTGCTTCATGCCCAATTGCTAAGTGATTCACCGTGTTAGCGAAGCGGGGGTTATTAAATAACGTAAAGGTCCATGTACTCGTTGACTGCCATCTGTTCCAGTTGAGTGCGATCTAATGAGGCCGCCAGAATACGTTCTTGCTGTTTTTCAGAAAATTGGCGCGTCAAATTCAGTTTGAACTTATCGATAAGCAGCGGAATGCCTTCGTCGCGGCGACGTCGATGGCCAATTGGAAAATGCACCACAATTTCATCCAGCTCGGTTCCGTCTGTTAGTTCTAGACGAATGCCGTTTGGAATCGCTCGCTTGTCGGGGTCGTGATAGTCGATAGTAAATTGAGGGTCTTCGGTGCAATGGATCAGTGCACGCAGTGGATCAATACGCGGATCGTTGGCGATGTCGTCTTCGTAGTCTGCGGCGTTAAGCCGACCGAAGATTAAGGCGATGGCCACCATGTATTGAATGCAGTGGTCGCGATCGGCCGGGTTATGCAGGGGACCTTTTTTATCAATAATACGTAGACAGGCCTCGTGGGTGCGTATGTGTACGGCTTTAATGTCACTACTGCTTTTGCCCAGAATTTGCAGTTGCTGGTGCAAAGTCGTGGCAGCTTCTACGGCGGTTTGGGCGTGGAACTCGGCCGGATATGAAATTTTAAACAGCACATTTTCCATGACATAACTGCCATAGGGGCGCTGAAAACGGAATTCGCCGCCGTTGAATAATACGTCGTAAAAGCCCCATTGTTTGGCGCTTAGTACCGATTCATAGCCCATT
>DATGRU010000169.1:0-10961 GCA_035303295.1 Paenalcaligenes sp. | reverse complement strand
GAACGCATCAATAAACGCATTGCTGCACAAAATTTAAGTTTCAACCTGTTGGTGCATCGAATACGCCGCGCCCTCACCACCGCTACAGCGCAACGGTGGGTGGCCGATGAGGAAGAAGGCCTAATTGATGGGCGTCGATTAAGCCAGTTGATTAGCTCACCGTTAGAGCGACGTCTTTTTAAGCAACCGCAACAACAGCTGATGAATCACAGTAGCGTTAGCTTTTTAATCGACTGCTCAGGCTCCATGAAAGACAATGCGGAAACTGTGTGTTTAATCGTCGATATGCTTAGTCGGGCGCTGGAGCGCAGCGGCGCGGCAACCGAAGTATTGGGTTATTCAACCAACGCATGGAACGGCGGCAGACCTTACCGTCGTTGGCAAGCCCGTGGCAGGAAACCGCATCCCGGTCGCTTAAACGAAGTGGATCACCGTGTCTTTAAAGAAGCAAGCACGCCGTGGAAACGAGCCAACTTAGCCATCATGGCCTTGCTAAAACTTGACCTCTACCGTGAAGGCATTGATGGCGAAGCAGTGCAATGGGCTTGCGAGCGACTGCTACGGCAATCATCTCAACGCAAATTGCTGTACGTGATCTCTGACGGCAGCCCGATGGATAGCGCTACCAATCTGGCCAACGACGAGCACTACCTAAGTAGCCACCTTAGGCAAATGCTGCTGCAGTATCAACAGCAAGGCGTTGAAATATGCGGCATAGGGGTGAACCTAGACCTTAGCTTGTTGTACCAGCGCTCGATCATTGCCGATTTACATAAAGGGCTAGACAACTACTTTATTGATGAGTTTATTCGCAGCTTAGCGCCCGCAAAAGGCAAGCGCTAACCCAAGTTCGTCTCGATTTTCATCAAGGCCTGCGCCGCTTTTTGTAAAGCAGGTAGGGCTGCCAAGGCTTTGTCGGCCGTCATGCGCATGATCGGTGCTTGTGTGGCAACCGCCATATTCGAGCGTCCTCCCTTAGCGCGTGGCACCAATACCGCCACACAGAATAAGCCGGGTAAGAACTCCTCATTGTCAAAGGCATAACCTTGGTCACGCACACGCTCTAGTTCTTCTTCCAATTCGTCAAGCGTTTGGATGGTGTTCTTGGTGTAGACCTCAAAAGGTACGCTCTCCAGTAAGCGTCGCCGCTGGGCAGGTGGCATTTGCGCTAACAACACTTTGCCACTGGCAGAACAATGCACCGGCACTTTAGAGCCCGGACGTAAGTAAAAACGTAATGGTGCGTCGGTTTCCACGCGGTCCAGATACAACACTTCGTTTCCTGACAGTGCCGTTAAGTTACAGCTTTCACCTAGCTCGTTACCCAAGGCACGTAATACCGCGTGTCTGGCCCCATAGCGAGTGTCATTAAACAATAAGTCTTCGGCTAAGCGGCGCAGACGCCCCCCGACACAGTAGTGCCGCCCATCGGTATCGCGGATCAACATGTCTGAACTTTCTAGTTGCTGCAACATGCGGTGCACCGTTGGCTTGGGCAAATCGGTGCTATCCACCAGATCTTGCAAAGAAAACTGCCTGTCTTGCGTGGCTATCAACTCAAGCAAGCTGAAAAGCCGCATCGTCGGCGTGTCCCCTGCGATCTTAATAAGGCCATCGTCACTTACGCTCTGTTTATCACTCATTCGCACCACCGAAATCCGTTATTTAAAACAAATAATACCAATAAATATGGCAAAACATTGACCAACCCTCAAATTATCGTTAAATTTATCTAAAATCAATAAACGATACCAATTATACCGATAAATGAGACTAACTGGGGTCTGGAGCATGCAATTACTGAATCAACTGCTTGATCTCGCTAAAAAACATCCTGCACGTATTGTAGTCTGTGAAGCCGACGATCCCCGTATATTGACGGCGGCACACCGTGCACACCAAGCGGGTGTCGCAAAAATGTATTTAGTCGGCTCCACCGAGGCTATCTATTCCACGGCAGAATCACTGCAATTAAACCTCGACGGCATGCAACTGGAAGACCCCGCCACCTCAAGCAAACGCGATAAGCTTGCCGAGGCACTGGCTGCAAAACGTCGCCACAAAGGCATGACACGTGAGCAAGCGTGGGATGCCTTAGCAGATCCTTTATGCTTTGCCACCATGCTGGTGCACTGCGGGGATGCCGATGGGTCCGTCGCTGGAGCAGTTTACAGTACGGCTGATGTAGTGCGTAGTGCATTACAATTGATCGGAAAAGCACCCACCACCGAATTGGTCTCTAGCTTTTTCTTAATGCTGTTTACTAAGTCGCATCACCCGAGCCAAACAGGCGTTATTTTTAGTGACTGTGGTCTTGTGATCGACCCTGACGAAAAAGAACTGGCTGCTATTGCGCTGGCTGCGGTGGACAGCGCCAAACTACTGTTGCAAACCGAGCCTCGGGTCGCCATGCTAAGCTTTTCCACCGCCCGCAGTGCATCTCACCCCGCCGTTACGAAAGTGGTGAATGCTGCACAACGCGTTAAAGCTGTTTTACCGAATTTAGCCATCGACGAAGATATTCAGTTTGATGCAGCCATTGTGCCCGAGGTAGCAGCTAAAAAACTTAAGAACTCAAGCGTGAATGGCATGGCCAACGTGTTTATCTTTCCTAATTTAGAAGCTGGCAACATTGGTTATAAAATCGCCGAACGCTTAGGCGGTGTAATGGCCATTGGCCCGCTCATTCAGGGCTTGGCGAAACCCGCTAATGATTTATCCAGAGGCTGTAGCGCCGAGGATGCGTTTTATGTAATCGCTATTACCTCGCTGCAAGCACACCATAAGGCACAAACATGAGCCTAGTTACCACGGGCTTATTAATTTTTGTTATTGCACTGGGAACCTATTTCCAGACCATTACCGGTTTTGGCTTGGCCATGATTGTGATCGGTGTTAGCAGCGGTTTTGGTTTAACCAGTGTGCCGTTTATTGCTACCGTGGTTAGCCTAATTAGCTTAGTGAACAGTGCAGTTGCCCTGCCCCGCCACTTGCACGACATCGACTGGCGCATCGCCAACACCACCTTATTAGGGATTGTGCCTTCAAGCATCATCGGCGTTGTCCTGCTGAATTATTTAAATACGCAAGCCACTGCCATACTGGAATTTCTGTTGGGTGCTGTCATTGTCTACAGTGGTGTTAGCTTTGCCTTAAGCCCGCGCCAACTTAAAACGCCCTCTAGCCTGAAGCGTTTCTTTAGTGTGGGTTTTGTGTCTGGACTGTGTGGGGGGTTATTCGGTATGCCCGGGCCACCGTTAATTTTCCATATGTACCGGCAACCCATGAGCATTGCCATGGTGCGCCATATGTTGCTACTGATGTTTGCCTGTACCGCCTTTTCTCGCACCTTCTATGAGGTCATCACTACCGGTTTACCTAAAGAAACCTTAAGCGTTTCTGCATTGGCTATTCCCTGTGTAGCCATTGTGACCTTGCTTGCACAACGTTTCCCGCCCCCCTTAAGTGCGTTTGCGTTGCGACGCATTACCTTTATTACCTTGGTGATTATCGGCCTTGGTTTAATCTGGGGCAGCCTAAAGAACCTGCTGTAAGTCGTCTGATACCGCATCCAAGCTTGAACGCTGCTGTTCGCCTTTCATTCAGCCCGCCTATCCAGCGGGCTTTTTTGTGATTGAGCGACCGCGTCTTACGATCATCCCCCCGCAAATATATTAGTAAAACCCCTTGAACGCCCTGCCTTAATGCGCCCTAAGTCATTGTTTCTAAAGTAATATCAATTTATTTGATGGATAACCCTAAAATATATTGCTTGATGACCAAAAAAACCAAAACTTATACTGCAATTGAACCCTGCATTAAAGAAATAAAAAATCAAAAATTAAAACAGCGTTATAAGGAGCGACCATGCAAACCGTATTGATGGAGCCAGAAACCGAGATGCAAACTGCAGACAGTAAATTATTATCGGTTAGGGTAAATAAAATTAAAACGCTAGCTGATGGTATTAAAAGCTTTGAATTACTAGGTGAAAACTTACCTGAATTCACTGCAGGGTCGCATATCGATGTACATGTTCAATCTGGCGTTATACGTCAGTATTCATTATGTAATGATCCGCGTGATAAAAATCGTTATGTTATTGCGATTCTTCGAGAAGAACATGGCAAAGGTGGTTCTAAACATATACATGACCACATTAACGAAGGCGATACACTTTATGTGTCCAAACCGCGTAATTTTTTCGCACTAAACAGCAATGCCTCGAAGCACACCTTCGTAGCGGGTGGGATTGGGGTTACGCCACTTATTTCGATGCTACAAGAAGCAGAGCACCGTGGCGACGCTTATCATTTGCACTACTTTGTACGCTCTCCCGAGCGAGCGGCCTTTGTCGACAGTTTAGAAGCCTCCATTCAAGCTGGCAAGGTCTCTGTTTACTATGACAGCGAAGGCTCCTGTCCCTCGTTGGATGCACTGTTCAGCGATTTTGAAGTGAACGAACAGTTGTACTACTGCGGCCCCACCGGATTCATGGACGCCATGGCGCGTGCTACCGAACACTGGCCAGCAGGCACGGTTAAATACGAACTGTTTACTGCGCCCGTTGCAGACGAAACAGCAGAGCAAGCTGTGAACACCGAGTTTCAAGTTCATTTGGCGCGCAGCAACAAAACCTACACCGTTAACGCTAACGAGAGCATCGTTGATGCCTTAGCCAAACACGACGTCATTATCGATATTTCCTGCACCGAAGGCTATTGCGGAACCTGTATGACTCGCTATTTAGAAGGTGAACCAGATCATCGCGATACGGTGTTAGATGATTCGGGTCGAGAAAATTATTTAATGGTTTGCTGCTCTCGATCTAAGAGCGATGTACTCGTATTAGATATTTAACGAATACGCTTATGCCCATTAATAAATAACAAAATAATAATTGTAAGACGCTGTTGTTTAACCTACATTCACAGGAGGAACATTAGCAACGAAATAAATCCTTTTATTTAAAAAATATAATTAGTAAAAAACCGAGGGTTATATAAAACAGGAGCAAACAATGTCTAGATTTGAGTATGTAAAAAACTGTTGGTACCCAGTAGGATTTTCAGCTGAGTTTGAAACCAAAGAATTAAAAGGCTTAAAGATTGCCAATAAGCCGGTGGTGGTATGGCGAACGGAAGAAGGTGAGGTTGTTGCCTTTGACGATCGCTGCTGTCATAAACGCTTTCCCATTTCCCAAAGCAAAATGCTAGATAGCGGCAACGTCGAGTGCGCCTACCATGGCTTGCAATACGACAAAACGGGTAAATGTGTAGAGATTCCTTCGCAACCCGGCCGCCCTATTCCTGAGCGTGCACGTTTGCAGCCGATTCCTATTGCTGAGCAAGATGGGTTGGTCTGGCTATGGCCAGGTGATGCAGAGAAAGCGAAGGGGATTAAACCCCCTCGCACCCCTGAAGTTGTGGATGAGAACTTAACATCAATACCCCTACCAAAGGTAATTCGTTCTCCAGCCAACTATATTCTACTTATCGAGAATCTGCTAGATATTAGCCATTTCTACCCATTGCACGATGGCAACATTGGGGATAAAGCCAATAGCGAAATTCCCGTGCAACTGGAAGAAGGTGAAGTAGATGGCTTCCCTTACGTCAAAACGATCCGTGAAGTGAAAAACTACGCACAACCACCTTTCTTACGCGAGTGGTTCCACTACGACATCGTTGACCGCATCCACACTCACGCCATGGAAACCCCCGGCTTAACCCGTGTGGTCATGCGTGTAGCTCCTCCCGGACAACTCGGTACCGAGATGGAGCGTGGTTATACCTTACTGCATTTGCACTACCCTGTAGATAAAGAGAACCTAGAGTGGCGCATCTCGATTTCCTGTAAGAAAGGTCACACCCCACTTAACGACCCCACGCGCTCTACCCCTGAAGTCATTGCCGAGATGTTCCCTGCCGTGGTGGCCGAGGATGAATGGGCACTGCTACGTCAGCAAAAAATGTTCGAGTATCCCGACGAAGGTTATTCAGAACTGTTCCTAACTTCCGATACAGCTCTGCGCCGTGCCCGACAAATCATGATGGCCATGCAACGTGAGGAGCGCAAACCCGCTGAAGCGCAGCGCGAATCCTTAGATCAAGCTGTCGCTTAATGAACCGTCGCTCGACAGCGGCTAACTGACTTGAACGGCACCCACCACGGTGTCGTTCGAGTCGTGTGCGCTGTTTGGTGAACCAAAGAGGAATCTAGAGATGTCTAATACCAAACCATTAGACGGGCTGCGTGTGCTCGAACTTGGTCAGATCGCAGCAGGCCCCTATGCGGCCTCGTTACTTGCAGACCTGGGCGCTGATGTTGTCAAAATCGAAAACCCAGACAATGGCGATGGCATGCGTCAGTGGCCACCTTTAAACAAAGTGGATGACGCGGGCGAAGTGTACAGCGAGAACTTTGCGTCCTTAAACCGTAACAAGCGCAGTGTTACCTTAAATTTAAAAGACCCTGCAGACATTCAAACCCTAAAAGCCTTGTGTGCTGCGGCCGATATTGTCATTGAAAACTATCGCCCCGGTGTGCTGGATCGTTTAGGTGTAGGCTACGAAGCCTTAAAAGCCGTTAACCCCGGCATTATTATGTGTTCGATTAGTGGCTACGGACAAACCGGCCCATACGCTACCCGCGGTGCTTTTGATGTTTCGGTACAAGCAATGAGCGGTTTGATGAGCGTGACCGGTGAGCAAGATAGCGGCCCCGTGAAATGCGGCGTACCCGTGGGGGACTTTGGCGCTGGCCTGTATGCCGCTTACACCATCATGGCTGCGGTATTGCGCCGCCAAGCAACAGGCATTGGCGCGTATATCGATTGTTCGATGCTGGGCAGTTTAATTGGCATCTCGGCACTGCAAACGAGTGAGTATTTTGGCACAGGGAAATCAGCGGGAAGATTGGGCTCGGCCCACCCTCGCAACGCTCCGTATCAAGCCTATAAAGCCAGTGACGATTACTTTGTCATCGCAGCTGGCACCGATCGTTTGTGGAAAGAAGTGTGCTTAGCGGTAGACCAGCCAGACCTTGCCGAGCACCCTGATTACCTCACGCAACCACTGCGCGCTAAAAACCAAAAAGCCTTGGCCAAGCTATTAGAAGGTTACTTTGCGCAGAACACCGCTGCATTCTGGCTAGACGAATTTAACCGCCGTGGTGTGCCCGCAAGCCCAATCAACACCTTTGCTGACGTGGTGAACGATGAGCACGTTAATCATTTGGGCTTAGTGCAAGACTTAACGCTACCTAATGGCGTAAAAACCAAAACCACGGCTTTCCCCATCAAAATTACCGATTTCCAATTCGATATTCGACACTTACCGCCAAAACTTGGTGAACACAATGACGAAGTCATTGCGGAATGGACTGCCAACGAAACGGCGTAATACAAGCATCCAACCATTATCCATACGGAAAACAATAATTATGGCGATAGAAACCACTTATAGTGATAACAAAGAAATTATCACTATCACCCTAGATCGTCCGCAGTATGCCAATGCCTTAGATAAAGAAAGCGTTGAATCATTAATTAGTGCTGTTGATGAAGCCTGTAATAGCTCAGCCCGTTTATTGGTATTTAAAGGAAACGGTAAAAGCTTCTGTGGGGGGTTTGATTTACGTGAAATCGAATCCGAAACCGATGGTTCTTTAGCCTATCGGTTTTTGCGTCTAGAACTACTACTACAAAAAATTTATTACGCGCCGATTCATACACTGGCCCTTGCACACGGCCCAGTAGCCGGTGCCGGTGCTGACATTGTGGCAGCCTGTAAAAAGCGGGTGGTGGTTGGGGATGCCACCTTCCGCTTCCCCGGTGTGCAATTTGGTGTATTACTGGGCACCAACCGACTGCGCAACCTGATCGGCCAACACGCTTACGCCTATTTACTAGAACAACAACGCATCACCGTAAACGATGGTTTAACCAACGGCTTCGTGCACGAAGTGATTAGCGAAAGCGAACAGGACAAAGTCGTCGACACACTGTACGCCAACATTAAACGCGTCAGCCCCACCACCAGCGCGCACATTCTACAGCTCGATAAGCAACAGGGCCTGATCGATATGGGTTTACTGGCTAATTCTGTCGCCAACCCTAATTTTATTCAGCAAGTTCGCCAATATTGGGCCAATGCCAAGGCGCTTGCAAAGAAAAAAGCGCAGAGCGCAAAGGCTAATGCCTGACCCTTCACGCCTCGTACATAAACAATAAAACCTAGAACAATAAATATCTACAAAAAAGGAATGCATAAGTAAAAAGGTTAATTAAAAATCAAAAGGAGGTGTTTATGAAAAATAACCATCAATAAAAATAAAAGCCCGATCCGTTTTGTTTAGTAAAGAAGCATTCCCATATACATACGCACAGAAATATAACTAATGTATATTCAACCGGAGACAAAAAATGCTAAAAAAAATAGGCGAGATCACACAAAAGTGTGCTGTACACCTGATACCTGATGCGTTTATCTTTGCTATTATTCTCAGCGTCGTCTGTTATTTGATGGGAATATGGTTAACGCCCAGCGGTCCGCTGGATATGATCTATCACTGGTACGATGGCTTTTGGAATTTCTTGGGCTTCTCGATGCAGATGGTATTTATTCTGCTAACGGGTTATGTGCTCGCCCAATCCCCCCTTGCTCGTCGATGTATGACCAGAATGGCTAAGGCCCCTAAAACAGCGGGCCAAGGCATGCTATTAATTGCATTCACTACACTCATCGCTGGCTTTATTAACTGGGGACTGGGGCTAGTAGTGGGTGCAGTAATGTCAATAACGGTAGCCCGCGATTTGAAGGCCAGAGGTATTAAACTTCATTTCCCCTTGGCAGCTGCAGCGGGTTACTTAGGCTTAAGTATTCACTCATCAGGTTTCTCATCCACCGCTCCGCTTATTTCTAACACCAACGATCACTTTTTATTCGACATGATCGGTGTTATACCCTTCGCGGAGACCGTACTACAGCCTTATAACCTTATCGCATCAGCCATTTACATCATTGTTATCCCCTTCGTCATGAAAGCCATGCACCCCGCCGACAAGGACGTGCAGGAAATCCACTTGAAAGACGAAATAGAGGAAACCAAAGAGACGGGCTTTGATGAAGGTGAAGTACTGGGGTACGTAGACGGTAAGGTACCCCTTGCCCAACGCTTAGAAAACAGCGTGTTACTCATGTTGTTAGTCGTGATTCCAGGGGCTATCTACGTGGGCTATTTCTTCGCTACTCGAGGTTTCGACCTTAACATCAACATCATTAACTTTATCTTTTTAATTGTAGGGATGTTCTTATACAAAACCCCGGGCGCTTACGTTAAAGCCATGGGTAAGGCCGCCGGCTCGGCCAGTGGGATTATTCTGCAGTTCCCATTCTATGCGGGCATTTTAGGCATGATGAGCCTGTCGGGCTTAATTGAGGTTTTAGCAAACGGCATGATTGCCATGTCGACTCAATTTACTTTCCCATTT
Organism: Paenalcaligenes sp.; assembly: GCA_035303295.1. Taxonomy (GTDB): domain Bacteria; phylum Pseudomonadota; class Gammaproteobacteria; order Burkholderiales; family Burkholderiaceae_B; genus Paenalcaligenes. Next base: position 1,468 of record DATGRU010000169.1, on the reverse strand, counting down.
TTGGCCTTTATCAGCGCTGCCATCGTTAACTTGTTCGTGCCATCGGCAGGCGGCCAGTGGGCAGTGCAAGGCCCCATTTTGCTTGAAGCCGGTAAAGCCCTTGAGGTACCCATCGGTGTGACCATTATGGCTCACCAGTACGGGGATCAGGTGACCAACATGATTCAACCTTTCTGGGCACTTCCACTGCTAGGTCTTACTGGGCTTAAAGCTAAAGACGTGTTGGGCTATACAGTGATCGTGATGTTTGTAGCTATGATAATTTGGGGAGGCACAATGGCGATGACCATGTACCTACTATAGGTGCTCACACCCTAGAGACTGCATCCACTAAGCTTACAGTAAGGTATTTAAGCACAAAGCCAGCGACAAGCCCTAAGGCCACTGCCGCTGGCTTAATTAATTGATGAATGGCATTACATTAATGTACTTCTGATAGCGCCTAAACGGCTGTAGCAACTCACCTTTTAAGTCGAAAGATTCTCGATAGGATCAAAATCGCTTACTTGCCGTGCCAAATCAGAAATACGCATCGACAAAGGGCTAACCTCGTCTGCCGACATGGCTGCAATAAACTCCACGTGGGCTATTGTTGAGGTTTCAATAAGCTCAAGCTGACCGGCATCTAATTCTCGTTGAAAACAACGGTTCGGCAAATACGCAATGCCAGCACCCGCCACCACCATGGAGGCCGCCACGGCAATACTTTTACAGCGTATTTGATAATGACAGCGCACATTGCTGCGTCTGAACCAATGTTCAATGACGGCGTGATGATACGACTGCTGGCTTAAGCCCACCAATGGCCACTGTGCAATTTGTTGTGCGGTACGCGCCGTTTTGCCTAAGCCTAGCGACGGACTCGCCATCCATGAAAACTCCACACTGCCTAAAGACACAGCCGTTAGACCTGGCATCGGCACTTTGCCTGGCGCCAGAATCAAATCTAAGGTGCCTCTTTTTAAATCCTCGACCAGCTCTTCGGTTAAGGCCATATCAATTTCCAAACGCACCTTCGGATAGCGCTCGGAAATCAGATCAATTAATTTGGGTAACCAGGTTGAGGACACCACTTCAGCCACCCCCAAACGTAGTTGACCCGAAAAGGCATCCGATGAGGCGACACGCTGAATTAACTCGGTACGTAAGTCCAGAATTCGGCGCGCATATTGCATGAACTCTAAACCGCTTAGTGTTAACTGAATGCTATGACTAGAGCGATCGAACAGTTCAACGCCCAAATCTTTTTCCAGCTTGCGAATACGCATTGAAATAGTCGATTGCGTCACAAACAGCCGATCGGACGCGGCTGAAAAGCTACCTAAGCTGCTGACCCAATAGAACGCTTCTAACTGTTGAAAAGTCATCGATTCCGTGCCCCCTATTATTGGCTTTATTATCGGAATGTATTTGAAGCTTACAGAATTATTCTACTCGTTTTCAGGGAACACGGCGTTTTGCTTAATAA
>DATGRU010000168.1:0-12412 GCA_035303295.1 Paenalcaligenes sp. | reverse complement strand
GGAAGCGGTAGGCATGTTACCCGACCAAGTACCCAGTACCGGCGATGGGGTATGGCAACCGTTTTTTGGCAAACCCGCCTACACCATGACCTTAGCCGCAAAACTGGCCTTGCAAACCAAAGTGCCCATCATTCTGACGGCAGGTGAACGGCTTGGTAAAGGCCAAGGCTGGAAAATCCATTATGTGCGTTTAAGCGAGCCACTACCCGATACGGTCGAAGCCATGGTAGAGCGAATCAACGAAGGCATGGAGCGCCTTATTCGCCGATTCCCCGAGCAATACTTATGGAGCTATAACCGTTATAAAATCCCTCCTGAAGCGCCCCCTATTCCAAGTGAAATAAACAGCCAATAAGGCTAACAATAGGTTCCGAACCTGCTCGACTTTGAAGCACTGGCATGAATGCCAAAGGATAAACCGATGACAACGCGCCACCTCACCGCTACTGAAATTGCCGACTTTCTAGTAGAGAACCCCTCTTTTTTTCAAGAACATGCCTCTGTTTTTGCTGAGTTGCGGGTACCTCATCCCAACGAAAAACGGGCTATTTCCTTAGGCGAGCGGCAGATTCTTAGTTTGCGTGCACGCAATAAAGAGCTCGAACAACAATTACGTAAGCTGGTGGGCAATGCCCGCAGTAATCAAAAAATAGGCGAACAACTGCATCACTGGTCATGCCGCATGTTGGCTGAACCCCACGCCGAACAACTGCCCGGCCACATTATTCGCTCACTGACTGAAGTGTTCGATTTAGACAGTATTGCGTTACGCACCTGGCATCTTATCGATTGTGGTCACGATGACGTTGACGATGCAGACATCCAATTCATTAGCTCTTTAAGCAAGCCCTACTGCGGCCCGTGCGATTCGCAACCGGTACTACGTTGGCTTAGCGAGCCCGCTAAATCCTTAGCCATCATTCCTTTATACCTACAACCCTCTGGCGATTGTGTAGGCACGCTGGTACTGGCTTCGCAGGACGAAGACCGCTTTAGCAGCGATATGGAAGTTGATTTTCTACAAACAATTGGTGAACTTAGCGCATACGCCCTTAGCCGCTTACCGCTAACACCTCATTTACAGGCTTAACATGTCGGCGCTACAGCACGCGATCGACGAATGGCTGGCTTATTTAAGTCATGAGCGTCGCTTGTCGCCACACAGTCTGGCCGCCTACTCGCGCGATATCGCTGCAATAGCTGCACTACCCGTTAGCAGCGTAGCAGACATTACCAACTCGTCGTTGCGGCAAAGCCTTGCCACGTTGCACAAACAAGGTGCACACCCGCGCAGCTTGCAGCGTACGCTATCCGCATGGCGAAATTTTTTTAATTGGTGGTGCAGCGCTGATGATCAACGTCTAAACCCCTGCTTGGGGCTAAAAGCGCCTAAAGGCTCACGCCCACTGCCCCATTCTTTATCGGTAGACCAAGCCCAGCAATTACTCGACCATCAACCCGCCAGCAGCTTAGCCACGCAAAGCGCAGAGTCACGTCGAGATCAAGCCATCTTTGAGTTATTTTATTCCAGCGGCTTACGCTTGACCGAGTTAGTCAGTTTAGACCTGCGCTATACCGAGCTGGGTAATTATCGGTCACAAAGCTGGCTACAACTGGCCGATGCGGAAGCCTTTATTTTAGGTAAAGGCCAAAAGCGCCGCCAAGTACCTATTGGCTCTAAAGCGCTGCACGCCCTAGAACAATGGATTAAGGTACGCCCCCAACTGCTGACCAACACAGCCTCACCATCTGATCAGGCTGCGTTATTTTTAGGGGTGCGGGGAAAGCGTATCCACCCTCGCGTTGTTCAGCAGCGCCTACAACAACGTGCAGTTGAAGCTGGCTTAGCCCAAGGCGTAAGCCCCCATGCTTTGCGCCACAGTGTCGCTAGCCATATGTTGCAATCCACCCAAGACTTACGCGCCGTGCAAGAGCTTCTGGGACACACCAATATCAGCACCACACAAATCTACACTCGACTGGATTTTCAACATTTAGCGCAGGTTTACGATCAAGCCCACCCACGCGCTAAGCGTAAAGACGACTAAGAGAATACGCAGCATAGTCGCCTAGCCACACTACTTAAGGTGCTAAAGCCTGAAGCAACTTCGTGGTATTCCATTTGATTAAACCGAGGTACGTATCAGCATCGTGCGGCGATTTTGCCAACGCATCCGAATACAGCACACCACCTAAAGCAGCACCGGTCTCTCGTGCAACTTGTTCGACTAAACGTGGACTGACCACATTCTCTACAAAGATGGCGCTAATCCCTTCGGTACGGGCACGGTCAATAAGACCAGCAATTTCCTGCGCTGAAGGCTCAGCTAAGTTTGATACCCCTAACAGGGGGATGAACTCGATATTGTATTCAGCCCCAAGGTAAGCGAAGGCATCATGCGAGGTAATCACCTTACGACGTTCAGCAGGTAAGGCCGCAAACGCCGCTTGTAATTGTTGATCAAGATCACGCAGTTGCGCCAAGTACGCCTCGGCATTGGCATGGAACTGCTCGGCCGCGGCTGGACGTGCCTGAATCAAGGCATCACGGATATTATTGACGTAAACGACCGCATTGCTAAGACTTTGCCATGCATGGGGATCAAACTCTCCGTGCTGATGCCCATGGTGATCATGGTCGTGGTCGTGGTCGTGGTCGTGGTCGTGGTCGTGGTCGTCATGATGATCGCCGTGATGGTCCGACCCGTGGGCCTGATCTTGATAGGCAATGGGCGTAATGCCCTGACTTACTATCACTTGTGGCCCTGTGTAACCAGCCGACTGTGCTAAGCGCGGCATCCACGCCTCAAACTCCAAACCATTCATCACCACTAACTCAGCACTGGCTAAGGCTTTAGTGTCACTGGGTCGAGGCTCAAACGAGTGGGCATCCCCCTCTGCCCCCACGATGGCACTGACTTGCACCGCTTCGCCACCCACCTGCTGAACCATGTCCCCTAGAATGGAAAAACTAGCCACCACCTGCAGCGGTTTATCGGATGTCGCCCACGCCACAGATGACGTTAATGCCAAGGCACTTATCGCCACGATGGTGCGTTTTACATGGTGTTGCCAAAAGCTTGCTACCGTCACGCTAACCGAACGATACCCCATCATGATTTACTCCGATAAGTGAGAAAGACGCTGTCGTCGGGCACGCGCTTGCCATGCCGTATGCACGAGTCCCCCATGCGGCCCAACGCAAATTGACAGAAAATAGACCGCACCCGCCGCCAAAATAATGGCGGGCGACGCTGGTACGTTGTAGTGATAAGACGCCAGCAAGCCCATGTATGACGTCACCATGCCAAGCAGAGCGGCCAAGGTCATTTGCGAACTGGCAGAGTGCACCCAAAAACGAGCCGCCGTTGCGGGCAACATCATGATTCCTACCACCATTAAAGTGCCCAGCACTTGAAACCCTGCCACCAAGGTCATCACCAACAGCACTAAGAACACCATGTGCACCCACGAGCCGATTCGGCCTTCACTGCGTAAAAAAACGGGATCTAAACATTCAAGCACTAAGGGACGGTAGATAATGGCCAAGGCCAACAGTGCAATGCTTGAGGTGCTGGTAACTAATATTAATGACGCATCATCCAAACCCAACACAGTGCCAAACAGCACATGAATGAGATCCATATTGGAACCGCGCAACGACACCAGCAACACCCCTAAACCCAGTGAAACCAAATAAAACGCGGCAAAACTCGCGTCTTCGCGCAACGGTGTCACACGCGCCACCAAACCCGCCAACAGCGCCACCACTAAACCAGTGATCATGCCACCAATGGCCATGGCCCCGAGTGACAAACCAGCCGTTAGAAAGCCTACTGCGACGCCGGGAAGAATCGCATGTGCCATGGCATCACCCATTAGACTCATCCGCCGTAACACCAAGAACACCCCTAAAGGGCCAGCCGCAGCGGCCAACGCAAAGGAGCCAGCTAAGGCGCGACGCATAAAGCCGTACTCCACAAAAGGAGCCAGCAGTAACTCATATAGCCACATTAGAGGTAATCCCCCGCACACAAGTGACGCGCCATGTGCAAATTCTCAACCGTCAGCGCCGAAGGGGTATCGCACCACGCCACAGCCTGACCGGCCAACAGTAATGTTTTTGGGAAAAATTCGCGCACCATATCCAAATCGTGCAACACGGCAATCACCGTACGCCCTTGCTGATGCCATTGCAGTAACAGCTGCATTAAATCGTCGGTAGTGGCTTTGTCGACAGCGGCAAAAGGCTCGTCGAGCAAAATAATGGGGGAATCGCGCAGCATCAGACGAGCAAACAAAGCCCGCTGTAATTGCCCACCCGATAAGGTGGAAATCGGTCTGGCTGCAAAATCCCCTAGCCCCACTTGTGCCAACGCCTGTTCGACCCGCTCGCGCTCGCGCCGTGAAAACCCTTTCCATAAACCCACGCGACGCCATGCGCCCATAGCGACTAAATCGTACGTAGAAATGGGGAAGCTGCGGTCGAGCTCACCAAGTTGTGGCAAAAACGCGATATCGCTTAAGCCCTCACCGGCCAAGCGAATTTTGCCGCGCAATGGGCTTAACTGGCCGGTAATACCTTTAAGCAAGGTGGACTTACCCGCACCGTTGGGCCCCACAATGGCGTATAAGCCAGCTCGGCTAAATTCGCCCGACACGTCTCGCACGGCGACTTTATCGCGCCAGCCTAAGGATAGCTGGTCTAACTGTATCGCTGCAGAACTCATGAACGGTTCACACCCAACCTAACGCTAATGCACTAAGACACCACAACAAAATCACGACAACCGAAACACGCAACAACCTGACCGGTGCCGAGGCCAATAAAACGGTGCCTTTATGCGCATGACGGCGTGACGATCTTTGTTTTGAAACGGTGGCGGGAATGCTGTGATGCATGGCTTACTGTTAAGATGGATTTAAAAATGAATGAATGCGTTGTTTGTTATGTTATAACATAACCATCTATTTTGTCTTGCAATAACTATGCCGGTACATGTCCTAACTCCTCAAGCCATCGAGGCACAGCTGCAAATTGCCGAGCAATTATGCAAAGAGCGCGGTAAGCGTCTTACGCCTATACGCCGTGAGGTGCTTGAGCTGCTATTACGACAACAACGTAGCCTAAAGGCCTACGAACTATTAGCGTTGTTCAGAAAAGACCAGCCCGCTGCTGCACCGCCTACGGTGTACCGCGCCTTAGAGTTCTTAACCGAAGAAGGCCTCATTCATCGTCTTGACGCCGTTAATGCGTGGACGGCTTGCGTCGACGCCTCAGGCCATCCTCACGACCTGCTTGTGGTGTGTACGCATTGTGGTGCCGTAGCGGAACTAAGTGCCCCCAGCCTTAGCGCTCAGTTAGCTGCCTGCGTTGAACAAGCTGGCTTTACCTTGGCCAATTTAGAGACTGAATTACAAGCACTTTGCCAAAAGTGTGTTGCCGATAATGCACCTACCAAAGGCTGTGCGCACCACCACAACGACTAAGGGCCAAACCGTATATATTTCTTACGCTTTTACCGCTACAGTAGCAGGCTACCCTAACGGCCCATTTGCCCCTAAACGTAGGCTGTGATGTAATCGCAGCTTGAAATTTAAGCAGTTAACCGTTATATACCTGTTTTACCGATTTAACCGAACACCGAGACAACAAGGCCACTATGAACACTGCAACCAAAAAGAATATGATGCCCGTCACCATCCTGACCGGCTTTCTGGGTGCAGGCAAAACCACCCTACTCAAGCGCATCCTGTCCGAGTTTCACGGGCAGCGCATTGCCGTGATTGAAAACGAGTTCGGTCCTGAAAACATTGATAATGAATTACTGATTCAAGACAGCGACGAAGAAATTATCGAACTCAGCAACGGCTGCGTATGCTGCACGGTTCGCGGCGACCTCTTACGTACATTGAACGACTTACGACTACGTCGTCAGTCTGGCGAACTGAACTTTGAACGCGTCATTATCGAAACCACAGGCATGGCGAACCCTGGGCCGGTATGTCAAACCTTCTTTATGGATGACGATATCGCCGACTACTATCGCCTTGATGCGGTTGTGACCATTGTCGATGCGAAACATGGCATGGAAACACTCGACAAGCAGGAAGAGTCGCAGCGCCAAATTGGCTTTGCTGATCGCATCCTCATCTCCAAGAAAGATCTGGTCGATGATGCCGACTACGAGGCATTACGCAAACGAATAATGCGTATTAATCCCCGTGTCACAATAAGTCCGGTACACTTCGGCGACACAGATATACACGAGCTGTTAAATTTAAGTGGTTTCAACCTCAGCGCTATTCTGGACATTGATCCCGACTTTTTACACGACGAGGCTGAGCACGATCATCACCATGATCACGAGCACGATGAACACTGCGCACCGGGCTGTACGCACCACGATCATCACCACCACGCTGCTCACAACGATGAAATCGGGGCTTTTGTGTTTCGTTCGAAGCGACCCTTCGACCCCGAACGGCTGGAAGATTTTCTTGGCGGCGTAACACAGGTTTTCGGGCCCGACTTACTTCGCTACAAAGGAATTTTGTATCTAAAAGGCGTTAATCGCCGCATGCTCTTTCAGGGTGTGCACATGATGATGGGGGCTGAACCCGGAAAACCGTGGTTAGCTAATGAGAAGCCTGAGACCAAAATGGTTTTTATTGGTCGCGACCTACCTCAGGAGATTTTTACGCAGGGACTCGAACACTGCTTGGCTTAAGCTAGTAAGCTAAACAGGCTCTGGTTCCATTACGATAAAAAAAGGAAACATCATGGCAAGCAAATCAAACGACAGCACGACACAGGCTCCGCTCTTAACCGTCGAAGAGCTCTTAGCCATGCCAGAAAGCAGCTACATGAATGAAGCGCAACTGGCTTTCTTTAAAAACCGCCTGCGCGAACTCGAGCAAGAAATTCTGGCCAATGCCGGTGCCACAACTGAAAACTTGCGCGAAACTCAATTTGTGCCCGATCCAGCCGATCGCGCCACCATTGAAGAAGAACACGCACTGGAACTGCGCACACGTGACCGCGAACGCAAATTGCTGAAAAAAGTACAGCAATCCATCAACCTCATTGATTCCGGCGAATACGGCTGGTGCGAAGAAACTGGCGAGCCTATCGGCTTAAAACGTTTATTGGCACGCCCAACAGCCAACCTATCGCTTGAGGCACAAGAGCGACGCGAAAAACGCCAGAAACTCTATGGTGATTAATACAGCAGGGTATTAACGCGCCACGATTGGGGCGACTCACCCTCGCCACAATGCGTATTGCATGCCATTTAAAAGCCACCTACTGTATCAGTAAGGTGGCTTTTTCCGTTGTACGTTCATCAATGCAAAATTTCCTCTTGAAGTTCGGCACAGGCAACCCCATGTAGTAAACATTAAAGGAAGGAATCAATGGAACAATTTCACGCCACTACTATTATTGCCGTTCGCCGCGGCGAAGACGTCGCCATTGGTGGCGATGGGCAGGTTACGCTGGGCAACGTCGTGGTTAAAGCCACTGCACGTAAAATCCGCCGCTTATACAAAGATTCAGTACTTGCTGGTTTTGCGGGTGCTACGGCTGACGCCTTCACCCTGCTAGAGCTGTTTGAAGCCAAGCTGGAAAAGCACCAAGGACATCTTTTGCGTGCCGCTGTTGAACTAACCCGCGATTGGCGCACCGACCGTGCTTTACGTCGCCTTGAAGCAATGCTTATTGTGGCCGACAAAGAACACACCTTAGTGCTTACGGGTAATGGCGATGTGCTGGAACCCGAACACGGTTTAGCGGCAATTGGCTCGGGTGGTTCGTATGCCCAATCAGCCGGTTTGGCACTGTTACACAATACCGATTTACCCCCCGCCGAGGTTGTAAAAAAATCGTTAGAGATTGCGGGTGACCTGTGTATTTATACCAATAATAATCACGTTATCGAAACGCTCTAACTCTTGTAAAGGCTTCCAAGTTTATGTCTGCATCCACCATGACCCCCGGAGAAATCGTCTCCGAACTCGATAAAAACATTGTTGGCCAGAACCGTGCTAAACGCTCGGTTGCGGTCGCTTTACGTAATCGCTGGCGTCGTCAGCAGGTTGCTGAGCCCCTGCGCAATGAAATCGTACCGAAAAACATCCTAATGATTGGCCCTACCGGTGTAGGGAAAACAGAAATTGCCCGCCGTCTGGCTAAACTGGCCAATGCGCCCTTCATTAAAATCGAAGCCACTAAATTCACTGAAGTGGGATATGTGGGTCGCGACGTCGAAACCATCATTCGTGATCTGGTTGACGCTTCCGTTAAACAGACCCGCGAATTGGAGATGCGCCGCGTTCGTAGCCACGCTGAAGAAGCAGCCGAAGATCGCATTCTAGATGTTTTTGTCCCCCCTGCTCGCGACAGCTATGGTCAACCCGAGCGCGAAGACAACACCACACGTCAGGTGTTTCGTAAACGCTTACGTGAAGGCACACTAGACGACAAGGAAATCGAAATCGATATCGCTCAGGCCATGCCACAGATGGAAATTATGGCGCCTCCCGGTATGGAAGAAATGACCGAGCAATTACGCGGAATGTTCGCCGGTTTAGGCCGTGACAAAACCAAAAAACGTAAGCTCAAAGTTAAAGAAGCGTTCAAACTCTTAACTGAAGAAGAAGCCGCTAAGCGGGTTAACGAAGACGAGCTACGCACTGCTGCTGTTCACAATGCCGAACAAAACGGTATTGTGTTTCTGGATGAAATCGACAAAATCACCGCACGTGAAGGGAACACCAGTGGCGAGGTCTCTCGCCAAGGGGTACAACGCGACCTGCTACCGCTGGTAGAAGGTACCACCGTCAATACCAAATACGGCGTAGTGCGTACCGACCACATCTTGTTTATTGCATCGGGTGCTTTCCACTTATCGCGTCCAGCTGATCTTATCCCTGAGCTACAAGGCCGTTTCCCCATTCGAGTGGAATTAGATTCACTAACAGCCGATGACTTCGTTAAGATTTTGTCTGACACCGACTCTTCACTAACCAAGCAATACACTGCTTTGTTAGCCACGGAAAATGTGCATTTAGATTTCCGCCCAGAAGGCATACGTCGCTTGGCAGAGCTGGCCTACGAAGTAAATGAGCGCACTGAAAACATTGGGGCCCGTCGTCTTTATACAGTAATGGAAAAACTGCTTGAAGACCTATCGTATGAAGCAGGCAGTAAATCGGAAGAAACCGTCGTTATCGACGCCGATTACGTGAACCGGCAGTTGGAAGAGACCGCGGCCAGCCAAGACTTGGCCCGCTACGTACTCTAAGCTGCTTCGGCAAGCTAATGGCTATAAAAAAAGCCAGCCTACAGTGTTAGGCTGGCTTTTTTGCGCAGAATACATCTGCGCTTTATTTTTGAATTTTGGTCACCACATACTGCTCGTTTTCACGTTTGGCGGTAAAACGAACCTTATCGCCCGGCTGAATACCTTCGAGCAACGCTGGGTCAATGTTATAAACCAGCGTCATACCCGGTAGCTGCAGTGCGTCAATGCTACCGTGCTTAAGCGTAATTTTACCGGCTGCTACGTCAACACGGCGCACCTCACCACTGGCGGTGGCCTCTTGTGCCTGCACTACACTAACGTAAGCAGACGTACTAAGGGCAACGCCTACTAAGGCAGCTGAGGCAAAACGGCTTGGATTAAAAGTCATACACTACACTCCCACTAATCTTCCAGTCATGACCATCTGATCATGCTGTTATCGTTCAATAAAGCATACCGCGTATAAAAGGAAAAAGCTTGAAAGAATCATTACAAGATTATGTTTTACGTGAGGCCACACCTGACGATATTGAGCAGGTTTTGCACTTAATGCGGGAAATGGCAGAATTTGAACAACTAGTCGATCAATTCCATGCGGATGCCCATGCACTGAACGCGCATTTGTTTGGCCCCCAACCTAGCGCTCATTGCTTGGTGATGACCCACCGCAACGCGCCACAGGCACTGGTGGGTTACACCATGTGGTTTCACAATTATTCGTCTTTTTTAGCCAAACGTGGCCTGTATTTGGAAGATATCTATATTGTGCCCGCGCATCGGCGCAAAGGGCTAGGTCGCCACGTGCTACAGTACTTAGCCGCAAAGGCCATTGCCTTAGACTGCGGCCGCTTCGAATGGGTAGTACTGGATTGGAATCAAGATGCGATCGACTTCTATACCCAGCTAGGCGCCACCGTACTTGATGAGTGGCGCACCGTTCGGCTCAGCGGTGATGCCCTCCGCCAGCTAGCCCACCCTTAACTACTACTGACGACAATGAGTACACGTTTATCTGTTATTACCACCCGCACCGGTGACGGCGGCGAAACCGGTCTAGGCGATGGTAGCCGCGTTAGCAAACACAGCCTGCGCATTAACGCGTTAGGCGATGTAGACGAGTTAAACAGCGTCATCGGCCTATGGCGCACGAGCGCCTTGCCTGAAGCCATTGATAGCTTACTTTCGACCGTGCAACATGACTTGTTCGACATGGGTGCAGAACTTTGCATTCCCGGCCACATCGCTATGCAAAACACGCAGGTTGTGTACTTAGAAGAACAAGTCAGCCATTACAACCAACATTTAGAAAAACTGGCTGAGTTCATTTTGCCGGGCGGTACCCAAGCGGCAGCGTACGCACATCTTGCGCGCACAGTTGCTCGACGTGCCGAACGCGCAGTCGTCGCATTAATGCAAGAAGAACGTATTGAGGCCCCTGTGCAGCAGTATTTAAATCGTTTATCTGATTTATGTTTTGTGTTGGCGCGAGTGCTGAACAAACACGCGGGCCAAAGCGATGTACTGTGGCAGCGCCAGCGCGAATAACAACGCAATAAAACTGCCAAGCCGACCCATACTATTTCTGATGCCAATAGGCCCCAGTTTGGTGCAATTGCTTTTCGGCTTCTTCAATACCGCTGACCGCACGTTTACCTGTTTTCACTAATAACTGCTCAACCAGTAGTTCCACTAAGGCAACAGAGGCGCTAGATGAGGGGAAAAATGACGGCACATCGGTATTGAATAACAGGACCTGATCCGCCTCTAAGGCAATCGGCGCCACCAAACTGTCGCAAATGGCCAATACCTTACTATTTGCTGCCCGTGCAGCCTCGTACACACGTACTACCTCGTGGGAATAGGGAGCAAAGCCAATTAACACCACAATATCGCCCGGACCCAATGTGCGTAACTCGACTTCTAGGGTTCCGGCATCACTGCGCAACATGGTGACCGAAGGTCGAAAGAGCCGATACAAATAATGAAAACTAAAGGCAGCCGCATACGACGCCCTAAAACCCGCCACAAAGACCCGTTTCGCCTTCACGATAAGATCCAACGCTTGCGGTAGGCGCTCTTCATTCTGGGTGATCAGCGCCTGAATATTATGCGACTGGGCCAGCACCGTTTTTTCAGCCATGCCTTTAGGGTTTCGGCTGCGCACCACCAGCTTAGCCTGCTCTGCATAGGCCTTAGGCCCACGTTGCAAGGCCTTAACGAATACCTCTTTTAGCCCAGCCCAACCTTCGTAGCCCAACGATTGTGACAACCTCACCAAGGTCGCGGGCTTCACCCCTGCTCGCGTCGCCAATTCGCGCATCGAAACCAAAGCAATATCATCAGGGTGATCCAACACAAAGCGCGCCGCGATCTGGAATTGCGGCGACATGGTGGCGTAATCGGTTTGTAAACGCTGCGTTAACGCGTCAACTGTACGTGGTGCGGAGTTTTGCGGACTGGTCATAGCCTGAGTATAACGCGCCGGTTTAAAGCCCACCGCTTCCGAATTGCAACCTTAATACAACAAAACCACCCACCCGCTTTGATTTATATGTTTCATGATATACGATTAATGAAACAGTTGATTCATTGCATGAAACACCACTTTTTTGGCGGACACCCACATGTCGAACGTATTTCACCGTAATCCCCGTATCGAGTTACCCAAAGTTGTAGCGGCGCAGGGTATCGAGCTTATTGATCAGGATGGCAAGCATTACATTGATGCCTCCGGTGGCGCAGCCGTTTCCTGTCTGGGTCACGGTCATGCCGACGTCATTGCCGCCATTAAACAGCAGGTTGACACCATTGCCTACGCGCACACCTCATTCTTCACCACCCAAGCGGCGGAAGATTTGGCCAGCTTTTTAGCAGAGCGTGCGCCCGGTGACTTGAATCACGTCTACTTTGTATCCGGTGGCTCTGAAGCTGTTGAAGCAGCCTTAAAGTTAGCCCGTCAGTATTTTGTGGAAATTAATGAACCGTCACGCAGCGTGTATATTGCTCGCCGCCAAAGCTATCACGGCAACACACTGGGCGCGTTAGCCATTGGCGGCAACGCATGGCGACGGGCTCCATTTCTACCGCTCTTAACCGAAGCGCATCAT
>DATGRU010000167.1:0-2070 GCA_035303295.1 Paenalcaligenes sp. | reverse complement strand
TATTGGGGATGTTCAGGTAGTCTGCACTGTTGGTGTCAGTTTCGTCTGGGCTTAAGATGGGCCAAATAGCACCATACAAAGCATTGGTGCTGCCTTCGGTATTAAAGCCGATACGGTACTCTTCAACTTGCTCGTCGCCGCATGGTGCAATAACCACCACCAAATCGCTTAATGACACCTGCGTTGCGGCCTCTAGCCATGTGATGGCTGCTTTGATGGTGAGCGGACGCATTTGCTTATCGGCTTCACGGTTGCTGGTATAGAAGGCGTTGGGCAATGCATAGTGTGTGGTGCAGCCAGTGAAGGATGTATCCAGTATGGTGTGGCAGGCATTTTCCCACTGATGAATACTGTGTAGTCGCGCTACGTCTGGGTGTTGATGCTCAAGCTGCCAGCGAAAGATAGCATCGCCTTTGGGTACGACCGCAGCCAACAAAATAAAGCGCGCATCGGCAAATAAGCCAATGGCTTCATCATCTTTTTTAATATTAAGCTCGCTACTACCGTCTTCAAGGCTGCGCTTGGCGAGGCGATTCAACCATTGCCGCGTTTCATTAAAATTGGCGGGAAGTTGGTCGAAGCTAAGTAGGTGGTTAACGATCGCCAGTTTGGCATCTGGATTCAGTACGTGTGCGCGCAACGCCTGTTCTACGTCGGCGATTTGCTTCGCTTTCAGTTCGCCATGGGGCAGTTGATAGCGCGTCCAAGCCGTAATGGGAATGCTAATTAGCAAGGCGTCGTAAGCCTGTTGCTCGTGCTCAAGCTGGCATGACTCGGCTAAACCTTCGGCTAAACCGGCCAGAATCTCGTAGTGAGCATGTAATTGCTGTTGCCCCAAAAACTCGAACAGCGTTTCAAGTAAGTGGGGGTCTTTGCCCGTAATGATTCGATCTAGGGTGTTGATCAGTTTGTTTTCCCAGAAATCGTCTTCCATTTTTGACCCAGAGCGGATCAAGGCATCGGTGTACTGTAAAAGCTGCTGTACCTCGCGATGCAGATGCAGACAATCAGGTAATGGGGGAACAGACATAGGCTACGTACAGATAAAAAAAGATGCAGTGTGGAGTGTAGTGTACCCCTGTTAATTCCTTATGTGGGGTGAATTGCAGGGCGTGTCTACCAGCATTGTGTAGGGGCTAAAAGTGTGTTTACACAAAAAAGCCAGACTGTGATGAACAGTCTGGCTTTGGTGCAATGTAGCACACTAAGGCTAAAACCAAGGCTTCAGCTTTAGGTGCTATGCAGTGCTTTACACCGAATCAGCGATTTCTTGATACTCTTCGATTTGGTCGAAGTTCATGTAGCGATAAATATCATCGCTATGCGTATCCAGAATGTTCATGTCGGCTAAGTATTCTTCTTTAGTAGGAATACGGCCTAAACGTGAACAAATAGCAGCCAGTTCAGCAGAGCCCAAGAACACGTTGGAGTTTTTACCCAAGCGGTTCGGGAAGTTACGGGTACTGGTAGACATAACCGTAGCCCCTTCACGTACCTGTGCTTGGTTACCCATGCACAGCGAACATCCGGGCATTTCCATACGAGCACCGGCTACGCCGAGTACGCCGTAATGGCCTTCTTCGGTAAGCTGAGCTTGATCCATTTTGGTTGGTGGGGCAACCCACAAACGCGTTGGAATATCACGCTTACCTTCCAGCAGTTTCGAGGCCGCGCGGAAGTGGCCAATGTTGGTCATGCAGCTACCGATAAACACTTCATCAATAACCGTACCGGCTACGTCGGATAAGGTTTTGACGTCATCAGGGTCGTTCGGGCACGCCACGATAGGTTCGTGAATTTCAGCCAAATCGATTTCGATGATTTCAGCGTATTCGGCATTGGCATCGGGTTCGAGCAACTGCGGATTTGCCAACCATTCTTCCATGGCTTTGATGCGACGCATGATCGTGCGCTCGTCTTCGTAGCCGTTAGCAATCATCCACTTCAACAGCGTGATATTACTGTTCAAGTACTCGATGATTGGCTCTTTGCTTAGACGAACCGTACATGCTGCAGCCGAGCGTTCGGCGGAGGCGTCAGACAGTTCGAAGGCTTGTTCGATCTTCAGGT
>DATGRU010000166.1:0-2203 GCA_035303295.1 Paenalcaligenes sp. | reverse complement strand
TTCATTATAATTTTCTATTTTACGTTCATCAGCCGACGCACCGACAATCATTATGAGTAACACCGATAACGATACGCTCTCTGCGCTTGACGCACCCGAATTTGCCCCCGCTCAATTTGTGCGTTGGTTTCGCGACGTTGCACCCTATGTGCATCGCTTTCGAGGCAAAACCTTCGTCATCGGTTTTGGCGGTGAACTGATACATGAAGGCTTATTAGATTCATTAATTCCCGATTTGTCGCTGCTTTCTGCCTTAGGCATCAAGCTGGTGCTGGTGCATGGTTCACGCCCGCAGGTGAATGAGCAGCTAAAGCTAAAAGGCGAACAAACTATGTTCGGCCGCAGCATCGCACCAACCAGCCCCGCTGCGCTGGAATGCGCTAAAGAAGCAGCAGGTGAAATTCGCTTAGATATCGAAGCTGCATTTAGTCAGGGCCTACCGAACACCCCCATGTCGCATGCGCAAATTCGCGTTATATCGGGCAACTTTGTTACCGCCAGACCGGTAGGGGTGATAGATGGCATCGACTACCAACATGCAGGCACCGTACGCAAACTGGATACCGATGCTATGCGTAAAGTGCTGGACCAAGAAGCCATTGTATTACTGTCTCCCTTAGGTTTCTCGCCCACAGGCGATGCCTTTGATTTAGCGATGGAAGACTTGGCGCTTAACGCCGCCGTTGCCTTACGCGCAGAGAAACTTATTTACCTTACACCCGGCCATGTAGCTACTCAAAGCGGCGAAACCGCCGTTGCAGGCGAACTAGCACGTATAGAGGCCGACCGCCTGTTAAACTCGAATACATTGGATCTAGATTCCAGCGTATTTATCCGGTGCGCCTCATTAGCCGTTAAGCGCGGCATCGCTCGAGCCCACATCGTACCTTATCCTCTAGATGGCAGTCTTTTATTAGAGGTGTTTACCCATGATGGTGTGGGCACTATGGTGGTGGAAGATGCGTTGGATGATCTGCGCCCTGCCACACTGGATGACGTCGCCGCCATACTGCAACTGATTGAGCCCCTTGAAGCAGACGGTACCTTAGTGCCCCGCGGTCGCTCTACCGTAGAACGAGAAGTTGACCGCTTCACTGTGTTGGAACACGACGGTATTATTTACGGCTGTGTATCCATCACCCCTTACCTAAGCGAAGGCATGGCTGAGATGGCCTGTTTGATTGTGCATCCCGAATGGCAAGGCAGCGGTGAGGGTGAAATTTTATTACGCCATGCCGAGGCTCGTGCTCGTGCGCTGGGTGCTAAACGATTATTTGTATTGACCACACGCACTTCTCACTGGTTTATGAAGCGTGGTTTTGCACAAGGTGGTGTGTCTGACCTACCTAAAGAAAAGCAAGCCTTATACAACCGGTCACGAAACAGTCTGGTTTTTATTAAAAAACTGTAATGGCTACTCAGCAAGCACTCGTGGCAGGTTAGTTTTGGCGTTAAACGGCATAGCAGTGCGCTTTAGCTAACGAGACGCTACACAACGTACTACAATGCCCTCTATTCCCTAATTCGATTGATGAGGCTTAAGCAATGACACGAATGGTCGACTGTGTAAAACTCAAAAAACAGGCAGAAGGCCTGGAGTTTCCGCCCTACCCTGGCGACTTAGGCGTAAAAATTTGGCGCTCTATCTCTAAGGAAGCTTGGAACAACTGGATGGACATTCAAACTCGTCTGGTTAACGAAAACCGCTTAAATTTAGCAGACTCTCGCGCACGCAAATACTTAACAGAACAAATGCAGCGCTTTTTGTTTGAGGATGTGAACGTAGAGGCCGATGGTTTCGTACCCCCTCCACAATAAGGGGCGTAATGCACCATACAAAATGGGCTCATAAATGAGCCCATTTTTTTTTGCTAAGAACGTGAACGCTATTAACTATTAAGCTTGTTCTTGCTCTTGAGTGTCTTCTGAACTTAGGTTTTCACCACGTGCTGTGCGCTCGGCATTTTTAGCACTGGTATGACGCACGTCGTCGCCACGCACCATATAAATGATACGCTCTGCCATGTTTTTAGCGTGATCACCAATACGCTCTAAGGCTCGCGCAATGAAAATCAGATCAATAGAGTGAGAGATATAGCGTGGGTCTTCGATCATGTAGGTGATCATGTGACGCAACGCACCTTTCCATGCACGGTCAACTTCCTTATCGCTACGCACAATTTCAGCAGCGTGAATAGCGTCC
>DATGRU010000165.1:0-13505 GCA_035303295.1 Paenalcaligenes sp. | reverse complement strand
CTTTGCTCCTAGATATAAAAGCTACGTGCAAGTGAGCCCATTAACAAATGCCAGCCGTCAGCTAATACAAACAGCATTAACTTAAAGGGCAGTGAGATGGTGACAGGCGGTACCATCATCATCCCCAGAGACATCAGTACGCTGGCAACCACCAAGTCGATAATGAGAAAGGGGATAAAGATAGTGAAGCCGATTTGAAACGCAGTTTTCAATTCACTGGTAACAAAAGCTGGCACTAATACGCGCAAAGGCACGGCTTCTGGGCCTTGCATTTCACCAATATCAGCCATTTCACTGAACAAGCGTAAATCGGTTTCGCGGGTTTGATGCAGCATAAACTCTTTAAGTGGGGCAGCTCCGCGCTCTAATGCGATGGGAAAAGAAATTTCTGCGCGGGAAAGCGGCCCGTAGGCTTCATCATAAATTTTGTCGAATACGGGGCCCATCGTAAAGAAGGTTAGGAACAGCGCTAGACCAATTAAAACCGAATTGGGGGGAGCAGTACCTGTACCCATTGCATTCCGCAATAAACCCAACACAATAATTATGCGTGTGAAGCCCGTCATCATGAGTAAGATGGCAGGCAAAAATGACATTAGGGTGAGCAGAGCGAGGGTTTCCACGCTAAGCGACCACGTTTGGCTGCCGTCTTGATTGGGTGATGAGGTGATCGCAGGCAAGGTGGCTTGTGCCCAGCCCTCGGCAGGCCAAAGGCTGGCCGCTACCAAGACCAGAGCCAGCAGCAAGGCAAGTACATGCCGTGATCTACAGTCAGTCAGGGCAAGAGCTTGATAGCGGTTTCGACGAGGTAGAGAAGAAGAGAAGGTCACAGCTTAAGCAAAGGTCATGAAAAATAGAAAGCATGCATTAAGGCATTAATTGGGTACCGTGCTGCTAGCGGCTGCCATGATGCTGCGTAGATTGGGATCGTTGTAAAAACTGCTTAAAACTGGACAGCGCAGAGCGGCTTTGTTCGGCTTCAGGTATTGTGTTTAGCGGGCTTGAGCTGGGTGCACTGTGTGCTGAGGCCGTGTTTGGATCTGAACTGTGGGCGATATCTACGTCACTAAGTGTATGTAAGGTATTGATTTGTTGAGGCGTTACCCCAAGCAACAGTTGTTGTTTACCTATTTGAACCAACATGAGATTGGCTCGTGGCCCAACGCGTTGACTGCTAAGGATTTCGATGCGTTGAGCTGATTTATGACGCAGTAGGCCACCGCGTTTGGCGACCCATGCACTGGCAAAAATAAGGCCGACAATAAGGACCAGACTTAAGCTGATGCGCAGGATGTCGGCTTCTTGCATGTGTATCTCGTCCTTTTAGGCTTAGCGTCGTCCATTCAGACGTTGAATGCGGTCAGAGGGTGTAATGATGTCGGTGACGCGGATTCCGTATTTTTCGTCGACGACGACTACCTCACCTTGAGCAATAAGGTAACCATTAACAAAAATATCCAGTGGCTCACCGGCCAAGCCGTCTAGTTCGACAACAGAGCCTTGGCCCAGTTGCAGAATGTTTTTGATCGTAAGGCGAGTGCGGCCCAATTCCACAGTGAGTTGTACTGGGATATCCATAATCATATGAATATCCCCATCGCTGTCGGGGGATTCGACTTTTCCGCTTATCGGTTGAAAGGCGGCAGGTGTTACGGTAGTTTCGGTTGTGTTTTCTTGCTCGTTGTGACTGCTGGTACTGGCTGCGGTTTGTTCGGCGAGTGCGGCAGCCCAGTCGTCGTCCAGACCTTGAGACAGGCCATCTGCTTGTGTACCTGTTTGGGAGGAGCTTTGACTGCCGGCCAATTGTTCGGCCATAGCGGCCTCCCAATCGGTGTCGAGTTGATCGGGTTCGTTATTGGCAGAGTCGTGTTCGTTCTTAGAGTCTGTCATGACAGGTTCGCTTTTCGTAATTTGGTTTCTGAAGTCGCTAGTATTTTTTCGACGCGCAGTGCGAGTCGTTCGTTAGAGGTGCCATAGGTGCATTCGATAACTGGAACGCCGCCTACGTGAGCCGTTACCGTTTCAGGTAGCTCGATAGGGAGCACATCACCCTTACGCAGCTTCAAAAGTTGTGCAATAGAGGTGTTGATTTTCTGAAACTCGGCAATGAGTTCGACATCAGCGCTTCGTACCTGACGGCTAAGTTGTTGGGTCCAGCGCTGATCGATGGCATTGTTGCTGTTATCTTGTAATGGGCGAATCAGCAAATCGCGCACCGGCTCTAGCATGGAGTAGGGCAAACATACGTTTAAGTTGCCCCCTTGGGCACCGAATTCGATATTGAATGAGGTCACGACGACCAAATCGTTGCCAGTACTGATGCTGGCAAATTTGGTGTGCATTTCTGAACGTACGTATTCGAACTCTAGCTTGTAGACGTTAGACCAAGCTTGGCAGTAGCTTTCTAAGGTTAGGGTAAGCAGACGCTGAATAATGCGTTGTTCTGTGGTGGTGAAGTCTCGACCTTCTACGCGGGTGTTGTAGCGCCCGTGACCACCAAACAAGCTGTCGATAATTAAAAAGACGAGATTTGGGTCGAAGGTAAAGAGCGACAGACCACGCAGAGGTTTTAGTGCCACCATGTTCAGGTTGCTAGGAACAGGTAAATTGCGTTCGAAGTCGCTGTACTTTTGAATTTTCACCCCGCCCACGGTGATGTCAGCATTGCGGCGCATAAAGCTAAGCATTGTGGCGCGCAAGTATCGTGCAAACCGCTCGTTAATGAGCTCAAGGGTTTGCATGCGATGGCGCACTACTTTTTCAGGCGAAGCTAAGTCGTATGGCCGTACGCCCGATTGGGGTAATTCAACCGTATCGGGTGCGGTGCTTTCACCGGTAACGCCAGCGATGAGCGCATCGACTTCATCTTGCGATAAAAAGCTTTGGTACGACATTTACTGAACTACAAAAGCAGTGAATAAGACGTCCGCAACGCGGGGGGCCGTGGGGTTCGGGTTAAGCGGCTGACGCAATGCGTTTGCCAGTGAGCTAACAAGCTGGTCTCGGCCCTCGGGAGTTTGTACGTGAAAAGGATCTTGCGCAGACAACGTTTTAAGAATGCGGTCGCGCACCATTGGCATAAATTCGTTTAATAACCGTCGCGAATCGTCGTCTTCAACCCTTAAGGTAATGGCGACATGCAAAATGCGTGAACGGACGCCATCGCTAAGGGTAACGGTAAATGGATCAAGCGACGTAAAAATGGGTTTGATGGAGGCAGCTGGAGCGCTGTTTTCGTTAGCTGTAGTGGCGGCCTCGGTATTGGCTTGTGCATCAGCGCCTAAAAAAGAGAAGCCGCTTTCTTTACTAGCATAATAAAGCGTAGCCCCGACGCTGGTTGCAATAATAAGCAGCACAAGCAGCACGATATTGAACAAGCGCAAAAAGCTTGCCCCGTTATTAGCTCGTGGTGCGGATGTTGATTCGGAACGTGAGGGATTGGAAGTAGCCATAATTACTTAGTAGCGCAGCAGGCGAACGGTTTGACTGCAAAATAAGCCCTGTCATTATTGTGCATGAGGGCAGGGTATTTAGTGGGCAGGAACAATGCCACGAATGGGGGGTTAATCCATGAATTGCCTTGAAAGGCGAAGTGATGCGTTAACACCAGTCGTACTTAAGCAAAGGTGTCTACAAGCGCCTGCGGATTCACGACACGATGGCTTGTGCTAGGCCCGGCGACTAAGGTAGACGGTGAGTTGGAGTTGGTAGAGCCCGGTCCTGACTGACTATGTTGCTGAGCTTGTGCTTCGTTCTGTTGTGCAAATTGTTGTGCTAGGCCTTGGTCGCTAACATCGGCTTGACCTAGCGACAGTCCAGCCTGAGCAAAGGCTTGTTGTAGTTGCGGTAGGGCTTGTTCAATGGCGCTTCGTACGCTAGCGTGGCCCGAGACGATGTATGCATGCGCCACATTATCACTGAGTGACAGACTAATACGCAGTGGCCCCAGTTCGGGAGGGTCGAGACGTAATTCGGCATGGTGCATCCCATTGGCCGCATTTTGACTGAAGCTTAGCATGTGCCGGCCCAACTCGTGACCCCACTGGGGATGGCTGATTGGAAGCGCCAGCGTAGCGGGCTGCATACCTGTGGTAAGTACCTGAGAGCTGGCTGCGGTGTTTTGTGTGCTAAGCCCCGCAGTCATCAAGGGTAATGGCTCGGAATGGTGATTAGTAAACAGTTGTGATTCGCGTAACGTTGCCGATGTGTCGTTCAAAGCAGTGTTATGACTGTGAAGTGCATCGTGCGCTAGGGTGTCAGTGTTTAACGCAGTATCCAATTTATTCAGCTTGGCTGCGTTTGTAGCAGGGGTGCTTGCCGTGCCTTTGCCATTGTTTGTGGATGCGAGCCCATGAGGGTCAGCTAAGCGGCTTGCTACCGATTTTCCGAACGCAGTAAAAGCGGAGTTAGTCGTGATAGCTTCAAAACTATCAGAGTTTATAGGGGGCGCGTCAGCTATATCTGCCGTATTCAACGCACTCGATAGCCCCGCTGTGTGTACAGCCGTAAGCGCATGGTGTGTGCCACGCTCGGCTACCTTGCTTCCTTTAAGGTGTAGGACCGTGTTTTTGTCTTCACGGTTTAGTACGTTTAGATTTGATGACTGGTCGTGAGCTAATTGCTTCAGCCCAGCACGAATTCCCGCTGATTCGGTAGCAATAAACAAGGTAGCTAAAACCATGGAGTTTGCTTCGTCTAGCGGTTCTGTGTCGGCTGACGAGCTAGGGTGTTCAGCATGGACGGGCTGGTCGTCCGATGGCACGAACGCCGTGTTGGATTCGTTAGTATTGTCGGCTTGGCCCGCTTGCTTAGATGCTGAGGCTTGATGTTTAGTTGATTCAGCAGCCAGCGACTGTGCGAAGCTATTGTTGTGTTCAGGGGCGCTGGTCGACGACGCATGAGGGGCGCCCTGATTAGACGACCCCGATAATGAGACAACAAGAGCGTTAGCGTTCATGAATGATTATTCCTAGTAAGAATACTGAGCACGACGAACTAAGGCGGCCGACATTTCATCATTAACGCGTTGTTCGTGCCGACGACTGGCGTTTAGCCACTCGTTGTGACGGCGCTTTTGCAGGGTTTCGTAAGCGTTTAACCGTTGCTTTTCTTCCAGCCATTGGGACTGCTCGTACTGCACGCGCTGATTCAATACGTCCAGCCTACTATTTTGCTGTTGAATGGCCTCATCCAAAGTGTTGATAAAACGCCTGAAATTCAGGTAGTTCGACATTGCAACGCCACTTTTCCCAGCTTCAAGCAAACGTTGTGCGTAATCCAAACGGTAGACGTGGAGAGCGTCGAGTTGCTCGGTTGCAGCGTTACGCTCCGTAATGAGCGCTGATAAGCGCTGTGCCACCTCATTGGTTTGGTGGTTGGCTAGCTCGATGAGTAAGTCGAAAGTGTTGGGTTTGCTCATGCTGCCTCCGGTTGGCTATTGAGTACGGCTTTCAGTTGGGACACGGATTGCTCATAGTCCACACGCGTTTGTACGTCTTGCTGTAAATAGGCTTCCAGCCATGGAAAGCGATCGATGGCTTCATCAATTGCGGGGTCGTTGCCTTTGCTGTAAGCGCCGACAGCAATGAGGTCGCGGTTGCGCTGATAGCGTGACATCAGGCTTTTAAAACGATGTACCGAGCTAAATTGCTCTTTAGGCACAATGGCGGACATCACCCGCGAGATAGAGGCTTCTATATCAATGGCGGGGTAGTGACCGGTTTCGGCCAGACTGCGCGATAGCACTATGTGCCCATCTAAAATAGCGCGCGCCGAGTCGGCGATAGGATCTTGTTGATCATCGCCTTCTGTTAATACGGTATAGAAGGCAGTAATTGACCCGCTTTTCGCATCCGCGTTGATCGCGCCATTTCCAGCTCGTTCTACTAATGCAGGCAACTTATTAAAAACAGAAGGGGGATAGCCTTTGGTGGCGGGGGGTTCACCCACGGCTAAGGCAATTTCGCGCTGTGCCATGGCGTAACGCGTTAATGAGTCCATGATGAGCAGAACATGTAAGCCTTCATCACGGAAAAACTCAGCCAGCCGGGTGGCATACACAGCACCTTGCAACCGTAATAGCGGCGACACATCAGCGGGTGCGGCGACCACCACAGAGCGAGCCATTCCCTCAGGGCCCAGATTTTGCTCGATAAATTCTTTAACCTCACGGCCTCGTTCGCCGATAAGGCCTACGATGATGACATCTGCTTGTGTATAGCGAGCCATCATGCCTAACAACACACTTTTACCAACACCAGAGCCAGCAAAAAGCCCCATACGTTGGCCTCGCCCAACGGTAAGCAGCCCGTTAATAGCGCGTACGCCTACATCTAAAGCGGTGTCGATGGGCGCACGCGATAGGGGGTTAATGAGCGGGGTGCTAAGGCTAGCTGTGTACGCTTGTGGTAAATCGCCCAGCCCATCTAAGGCATTTCCAGCAGCATCAACCACACGCCCCAGTAAATGGTGTCCCACCGGCAAATGGTGGGAGAGATTCGGGGGCGGGGGATGCTGTACCGTGGCCTGAGGATCGAGCTTAACGGCTTCATCGTAGCTAGGCTCTACAGGTAGAACTCTGGAACCCGGCGCGAGCCCCGCCGTTTCGCTTTGGGGCATTAAATAAAGTATGTTGTCGTCGAAACCCACCACTTCAGCATCGGCCCAGCGGTTTTGAGCGGCTGAGACTTCGATGCGGCACGCCGCGCCTACGGGCAAACGTAAGCCAGTAGCTTCAAGTACTAAGCCGGTGGCACGCGTGATGCGCCCGCTATACAGTAAGGGTTCACTGGCTAGAATACGTAATGCAGCGCTGTCTAATTGAGCTTGCCATTGTGCTGTAGCGCTTGGCGCTTTAGGTGCCTTAGTCACTTGATCCTCCTGTTTCGGATGGGCTGACCAGTAAGGAGGGAGTAATCAGGTGCTTGGAATCGAGTTTGAGAGTGCTAATGGCGCGTCGCCAGCGGGTTTCTAGTGTGGCGTCGATATCGCCATAAGCCGTGCGTGCTTTGCAGCCACCCGCACTAATGGTGGCATCTTCAATAATTCGCCAGTTGTGCGTGGCGTCGTTTGTTTTGATGTAAGTGTGAACAAGCTCTACGTCGTTGGGGTGCAAAAATAAGGTCAGTGGATTTTTGCCGTCAGGGTCGATGTGTAGCAGTTGTTGTATAAGGTCTAGCAAGCGCTCAGGCTCGCGTTCGAGCGTGCTTTGAAGCACATGACTAGCAATGGTTACGGCTAAGTCTAATAACGCTTGGCCCATTTCTTCGTGGGTGCGATGTAGTGCTAAGTGGGATGCCTCGACTAAATTGGCTAAGCGTTCGCTTTCTTGCTTGGCCTGCTCGGCACCCTTGGCATAGCCTTCAGCGGTTCCTTGCTCTAGGCCTTGGTTAAAACCGTCTTCCTGCGCTGCTGTAAAACCCTCTTCTTTCCCTTTTTTTTGGCCCTCTGCATAACCTTGGGCGTAACCAGCGTCGTAGCCTTGACGTGTAGCACGCCGTTTGGCTTCTTCTATTTCCGAAAGCAACGTAGCGGCATCGGGAATGGTATCCGTTGCAGCGGGAGCGGTATCAGGGCGTATAGGCTGGGGCGAAACCGTATCAAAGGCTTCCATTTCCCAGCGCTTCCACTGTACTTTTTTCGACGGAAAGAGAAGATTGTCGCTGTCCTTAGACATACTCGTCTCCGCCTAGGCCGCTTAGGGTGATTTGCCCGGCTTCGGCCAGACGGCGTGCCACTTCTACAATGGATTTTTGTGCTTCTTCGACTTTAGATATGCGTACAGGACCTTGAGCGTCGATGTCCTCACGCAGCATATCGGCGGCGCGGTTCGACATATTGCGGAAGAATTTTTCGCGCAGGTCGTCGGCAGCACCTTTTAAGGCGATGGTAAGCGTAGAGGTTTCGATGTCTTTGAGCACCAGCTGGATGGCCGTGTCTTCAAGGTCGGCCATATTATCGAAGACAAACATTTCTTCGACGATACGTGCTGTTAGGTCGCCGTCGGTGTTACGCAGGCTGTTAACAATGGCCTCTTCGTCGCTAGCACTAAGATAGTTAAGAATTTCAGCCGCGGTACGGGTACCCCCCATTTTGCTGCGCTTAGCACCTTGTCCAGAGAGCATATTGTTAAGGACTTCGGTTAGCTCATGCAGTGCATTGGGTTGGACCCCACCAAAGGTGGCAATACGTAGTACCACATCGTCGCGTAGGCGCTCGGGTAACTGCATAAGAATATCTGCAGCTCGGTCGCGTTCAAGGTGCACCAAAATGGTGGCGATGATTTGAGGATGTTCATCGCTAATGAGTTCGGTAACACTGCTGGCATCGAGCCAGTTCAGGGCGTCAATGCCGCTGCTGGTGCCATCACCCGCTTCTAGAATATCTTCAATTAAGCCAGCAGCTCGATCGGAGCCTAAGGCTTTATTCAGTACAGTACGTATGTACTCGTTAGAGTCCAGCGTAACGGCCATGAATTGGTCGGCCTCTTGCCTGAAGCTTTCGAGCACCTCGTCGATATCAGAGCGAGTTAGCTGGCGTAGCTCGGCCATGGCCATCCCCACCTCTTGTACTTCTTTAGGATTGAGGTGTTTAAATACTTCGGCGGCGGCGTCTTCGCCTATCGCCATCATTAAGATGGCGCCTTGTGTGATTGAGTTATCAGCGCTTTTCATCTTTACTATTGCTCATCCAGCCACGAAGCACCATGGCTACTGCGCGCGGGTCTTTCTCGGCCATCATGCGTGCGGTTTTTAGGTTTTCTTCGTAGCGGTTAATGTCTTTGGCTTGTTCTTGTGCCTGTTGCTGGCGCTCTTGATCGCGAGCTTGCGCTTCGCGGCGTGCTTCAGCTTCGTTAGAAGCC
Source organism: Paenalcaligenes sp. (assembly GCA_035303295.1). Classification (GTDB taxonomy): domain Bacteria; phylum Pseudomonadota; class Gammaproteobacteria; order Burkholderiales; family Burkholderiaceae_B; genus Paenalcaligenes. Next base: position 4,645 of record DATGRU010000165.1, on the reverse strand, counting down.
TGAATGAGACCTTGAATAATGGGGTTGATCACGATGCGCCAAAATACAAAGAACAAAATGGCGATTACCAAGTACTTGATTAAGGTCATGGCGAGTTCGATGTATTCACTGTTTTTCCAGAACGGTACGGCATCAACTTCCGAGTCGGTGAACTTTGTGTTCACGACACTGATGGAGTCGCCGCGCTCAAGGGAATAACCTACGGCCTGCATGACCAAACTGCGGATGTTCTCGAGTTCACTTGCCTCAAGTGCGACGAGTTCGTCGTCTTCGTGGCGATAATTCACCACCACCGCTACCGATAAGCGTTTAAGTTCACCTAAGGGCCCTTTTATGTGGCTGATGGTGCGATCGACTTCGTAGTTGGTGGTGATGTCGCTGCGAGCATTACCGGTTGCGGATACCGCATTGGCTTGCGTACTGAGTTGAGTGAGCAGGTTTGGTGCCGTGTTGTTCTCGTCGTCTTCGTCAGCGTCTGCTTCGGCTGCTTGAGGTGTAGCAATAGGAGCAACAGCATTGGCAGGTGGCTGATTGGTGAGTGCGCCGGGTACACCTTCGGCCGGATTGATGTTGTTGTTAATGGAGGTGCTGGTTTGCTCGCTACGGATAGCGGCTTCGCCGGGGCGCTGGTTTGGTTTATACACCTCAGAGGTTTGTTCGCGACGCGAGAAGTCGACGTCAGCAGTAACCTGAGCGCGTACATTGCCTGTGCCCAAAATGGGGTTTAGCAAGGTGAGAATGCGTTGCACCGAGCGATGCTCGATATCGTTAACAAAATTACGTTGAATGGAGTCGGCACCTGAGTCGCCTGAAGGCATGGTGAGCAGTCTGCCGTTTTGGTCCACGACCGAAACATGCTCGGCATTTAGGTTCGGCACGCTGGATGAGACCAACCACGTAATGGCTGAAACCTGACTTTCTGACAAGCTGCGTCCGGGATGTAAGGTGACGAGTACCGATGCAGTGGGGGCTTGGCGATCGCGTACAAACAGACTTTCACGCGGCAGGGCGAGGTGAACTCTGGCTTCTTGTACGGCATGGACTGCACGAATGGAGTTGGCTAGTTCACCTTCGAGAGCACGTTGAAAGGTGACCTGTTCGGTAAATTGGCTGGCCCCAAAACGAGCTTGGTCGATCAGTTCGAAGCCCACATTGCCGCCACGAGGCAAGCCTTGGGCGGCAAGTTGCATGCGCACTTCATGTACCGAGTCGGCAGGCACCAAAATAGCGCTACCGTTCTCGGAGAAACGGTAAGGAATATTTTGCTGGGTTAAGGTGCTGACGATCGTACCGCCGTCGCGGTCATCTAAATTAGAAAACAGCACGCTGTATGCCGGCGGACGCGACCAGAGCGCAGCCACAACAATGATGGCGATGACAGCAGCCCCTAGCCCGAGTTGTAGAGGACGACTAAGGCTTTGGATTTTAGTGAAACCGGGAACCCGGGAAAATAGCTGAGCGGCCTGACTCACGGATTATCTCGTAGCAAGTAATGGTGTTGTAAAACCAGAAGAACAGTGTTTACAAAAGTGAAATAGGGCATGCATGTGATACGTACTAAGTTAAAAGAAACGGGCTTAACGGCACCTACGCGTTATGGCAGCAGAAGGTGTAATGAGCTAAGCCACGTTACACGGGCATGCTGGCAATTTCCTGATAGGCAGCGACCAAACGGTTACGAACCTGTACCGAGGTTTGAAACGCAATATTGGCCTTTTGTAGATCGATCATGACGTCGTTTAAGGCAATGCCGGGAACGCCAGCCTCGAACGCCTGCGCTTGACCGTAAGCCTGATTTTGGATGGCAGATAAACGTTGTAGAGAGCGTGATAGTTCGGCAGCAAAACCGCCGTTATCGACTGAGCTGGCGGCATTGCTTTTGGTAGGGCTGGCAGCTTGCGCACTAACGGCCCGCAGTTGTGCTAGAACAGATTCAATACTGGAAAGCGACGAAGTAGACATTGATTTGTAGCCCAAAATTAGGTGCAGCCTACGTATAGAAGGCCGATTACACATCCCAATGTACTCGCAATACGGTTTGGTTAAGGCGTGTATCTATCGCCAAAAAGCCGTGCTTTTTAAGGGTTATGGTTGCAAGGGCTTAGGCTTGGACTCGGAATCACCGGATGTGTCGTCTTGTTGGGCCTCAATGCTGTAAACCCAAGCAAGGAGTTCGGCGACCACCAAATACAACTCAGCAGGGATGTGTTGATCAAGATCGACCTGCATTAATAAATTCACCAGTTCACGCGATTCATGAATGTGTAAATTATGCTCTTGTGCCGTACGGATAATGGTCTCGGCGATGTCTCCATAACCCTTAGCCACCACTTTAGGGGCAATGTCGTCGCTGTTATAGCGCAGAGCCACTGCACTAGGGCGGCGGGGAGGCGTAAATCGATTTGAATCAGTCATGGGAAGTGGAAGGGCCGGAGGTGCTTGGTAGCAGATTGCTTAAGTTAAGTTGTTTAATATGCAGGCCGTGTTCTTCTAGACGCTCATTTAACTGTTGGAGATGCGGTTGCAGGGTTGCGGCTGTGTCTGCAGCACGGATGTGTAAGGCAAGCTGTTTGTCTTGTAAGGAGATATCGAACTCGATATCCCCCAGCCCGCCTAGGTGCATGCGAAGTGTGCTGCGCCATTGTTCGCTAGGCGTGTTAGGTTGATGGCTTGCCGTGCCCTCGTGCTCTTGCTCGCGTTGAACCATCCATTCCAGCGGGGCGTGCGGCCACACTTCGCCACGCCACAAAAATTGCTGCGCTGCCAGTACTTCAAGCTGTTGGCGAATCAACCCCTGATGAGCAAGCTCGGGTTCAGTCAGCGTAGGTGTGGGATGACTAGCGTGTTGTGCACTGGAGTGGGTTGATGGGCTGGCCGTTTTACTTTGATTTTGTTGGGAGGAGGCAGCATCAGCGGCAGTTTGCGAAGCCAACTGGTTTTGGGGTTGCTGTTGCAGTAGTTGCAGCTCTGAGTGCTGTCCAAAGCTAAAGCGCGCTAGTTGAGACTCATAAAACATACCGCTTTGCTGTACGGTGCTACGCAAACCTTGGGTAAACAACTGAACCAAAGCGTTCAGTACTTGATGGCTGGGGCTAAGGGTCTGCTGGGTAGACGCTGATGTCTGCACGTTTGGGTTGGCAGCGGGATTGGGAGCGCCTGCCGATGCACTTGTGCTGGCACGGGTGAGTGCGTTTTGTTCCGATAAATTCGATTGCGAAGCGCTGCCGCCGCGCTGTGCGGCTTGAAGCTGTTGTCCTAGTTGTTGTAACTGGATGCCGTCAACAAGTGGTCGCTGACCCACTAAAGGCTTTGTGCCATCGGGGAAGCGCTCGATAATTTCTAGAATAGTGCGTGCCGCACGGCCTAAGGTGGTTGGGGCGGAGGGTGTAGCGCTTGTGCTGGTGTGGCGTAGCAGAGCCTCGATCGCCGCTTGGCGGTTGTCGAGCGATTGGCTGTGACGCACTTGTGCTTGCTGTGATTGCCCTTGATGTTGTTTAAGCTGGTCAACAACTTCCCGTGGGTGCCTTACAGGGGAGTTATGGACGGGTTGATTTCGTTCTGGCTGTGGGCTTTGACTAACGGCATCGGCTCTGGCTCCCGTAACAAGGTTGGCTTGTTGGCCAACGGTATGACCTAATACTGCGTCAAGCCGCTGTATTAATAAGGTGCCAAGGGGAGAAGGGCCGCCGATGCTCATGTGGCTTGAAGGCCGGGCGTACAGTACGCCTGTAGTACATCTTGTTGCCGCTTCATATTACCTAGCAATGCGTTCAGACGGCTTAACTCGGGCATGGCCAAGTGCCGTATTTGTGCGTCATCTTCCAATATCTGAGTCAACAATTGACGCCGTGCTAAGCGATCGGATGTGCTGGGCGGCATGAAATGGCGTAGTTGATCAACAGCCTGAACATAGCGCTCGCTAAGTAAGACGACCTCATCCCATTCGTTAACTTGAGCGCGCTCCAGCATCGTATGGGTGATTTTGGCGATGGCCTCGTATTGCTGTAGCAATGTGGGTGTAGATGTACTCATGGTAAGTGCCTAAGGTCTAGCGCAGCAGTATAAGCAAGACAGGGTTGGTGTAAGCAATACTGCACATGCAGACAGTTATAAAGGTAGAGGCGACGCGGCATTGGTTTGTGCCCGCTGGGTGTCTACCGCAGTGGTCCATGCTTGGCTAAGTTCACCAAGTAACTGCTCAGCCAAGCGTAATTTTTCATCATCGGCTTGGACATTAGCGCTAAGTAAATGATGAATAATGATTTCATAGGTAGCAATCAGGTTTTCAGCCAGTTCACCACCTTGTTCCACATCGACTGCTGCTTTTAAGCCGGAGTCGACAATATCGATAGCCTTAGAGATCGCCATACCGCGCTGGGCAACATTGTTATGTTCTAAGTGATGGCGAGCTTGCATGATCGCTGCGCGTGCGCCGTTATATAACAAGGTAATTAGCCTTTCAGGGCTGGCGCTAAGGACTTCGGTTTCAAGGCCAATGTTTGCGTAGGCTTGAGCAGACTGACGGCGATAACCAGAACGGGCAGGGGAATAAGTCATGACAAATTGGAAACAAGCTTAAGAGTTGTTATTGTTCAGGTTGGAAAGCATGGAAAGCTGCTGAGTAAGATAGCTGCTAATGCCATTC
>DATGRU010000164.1:0-7156 GCA_035303295.1 Paenalcaligenes sp. | reverse complement strand
ATGAACGCCCCCCAAATAAACATATCGGTCCACAGCACAGCAAGTTTAGGCATGCTAATCACATCATCCAAAAGTTGTACCGCCACGTAGCCAGTACGTTTTTAGGCTTAGTCAAAACGCACTCGCGGATCCACCAAGGTATAGGAAATATCAGCCAACATTAAGCCAACGATGTACAAGGCCGACCCCAAAAACACCATGGCACGCACAATGGATAAATCTTGTGCATTAATGGCGTCAATGGTGTAGCTCCCTAAGCCGGGAATACCAAAAAACGACTCAGAAATTAAGCTGCCCATGAACAGCAACGGAATAGCTGACACCGTACCGGTAAGAATAGGCAGCATGGCATTGGGCAATAAATGCCTAAACAGCACAATGCGTTCTGATAAACCCTTGGCACGGGCGCTACGTATATAGTCTTTACCCGCCTCTTCTAAAAACAGGCTGCGGTAAAAACGGCTTTCTGCACCCAAGCGAGAAACAATGCCCACCAACACTGGCAAAACTAAGAACTTAATACTGCTTAGGCCATCTACCCAGCCTGAATACGGCACCCACCGCAGCACTTTGGCAAAGAGCCACTGCCCCGCAATGATGTAAAACAGGCCAGAAATCGACAGTAACACCACGCACAGCACCACACCTGCAAAATCCAGACGGGTACCGCGAAAGAACGTTAGCAACAAGGCAAAGGCCACCGACACGCCCAAACCTAAAATGAAGGTGGGTAAGGCCAGTGCCAAACTCGGCCCCATGCGTTGGCGTATTTCATGGGTAATATCGTGGCCCGAGTCGGAAAAACCAAAATCAAAACGCAATAAAGGTACCGAGCGATTAAAGAAAATGGTGTCTTTAAACGCCTCTACACCCGGCTGCTCAGCGTTATAGAAAAGCGGTTTGTCGTAACCACGCTCTTGCTTCCATTGCTCGATGGCTTCAACGCTAACGCGCTGGCTGCCAATGGCTAAATGCGCCATATCATCCGGCGTATTTACCGCAAAAAACAGCACAAAGGTTAAAAAGTTCACGCCCAGCAGAATCAACACCCCGTAGGCCAAGCGACGCATTAAATACTGAATCATGCTTGCTCCTGTTTGTCGGTGGTCGTCAGTTCGGCACGCCCCGTCTGTTGGTCTCGGGCTTGTGCACTACGCCAAACGTAGCCGGCTAATAAGATACCTAAGCCCCCTAACAACCACAGCGGCCACCAATAAGGCTGATTCCATTGCTTTTGCAAAACCTGACGCTGTTCGGGTTCAATGCGCAAATACTGCAAGGTATTACGTACCATTTGCGTGGGCTTAGCATTATGCACCCACGAATGGTAAGCGCCCCCCGCTTTAGGAAAATAACCAAACATCCATGGCGCATCGTGTTGCACGATGCGAATCATTTGCTGCACCACGGCATCTTTTTCTGGGCCATCGTCCAAGAAACGCATTTTTTCAAACAGCGCATCGTATTCGGCATTTTGATAATTAGAGGCGTTTTCACCATTGGTCATGGCTTGCGCTCGCGGTCCGTATAACAAGAACAAGAAGTTTTCTGCATCGGGGTAGTCGGCCACCCAACCCCACATGAACATCTGAGCCGAACCACGACGCATTTTGTCTTGGAAGCGGTTATAGTCGGTCGCGCGAATTTCCAGTTGAATACCAATGGAACTTAATTGGCGACGCATCCAGTCAAGCATCGCGCTGGAACCCATACCGCCAGCCGAATCAAAATATAAAATAAGCGGTGCGCCGGTTTCGGCATCACGCCCATCCGGATAACCCGCTTTCGCCAACAAGGCCTTGGCTTCCTCGATGGATTTACGCTGAACCAGATCACCCTCTACGTTATAGACCGAGGTGTTCGCCCCTTCGGGCAAAGGCAAATAACCACTAACATCAGGTGGCAGCGGCCCGTGTGCCACTTGGGCTTGGTCGTTTTGGAAGATAGAGACGTACTGTTCCCAGTTAAAGGCGATGCTAACCGCTTGGCGTAAATAACGATTCCTCTCTTGCTGTTCGGGGGTATCCCCTTGCCCTACCACGGGATCCAACCAGTTAAAGCCTAAATAAAACACCTGCGCTGCGGTGGACGTGCTTAATTGCAAGCCACGGTCTTCATACAGCTGCGCTTTATCCACCGAATCTTCGGCCGCAACGGTCATCGACACACCGTACTCGCCTCGTTCAATTTGCGGGATGTCGTAATAACCTTGCAAGAACTTGCCCATCAACGGCACGCTTTCTTTTTCCAAACTGAACACAGCACGATCAATAAAAGGCGTCAGCTTGCCGCAATCGGTCAACAAGCCACGTTCAGCATCGCCCGGCTCGCCCTCGCACGGGTAAGGCTCGCCCCTAAAGTTAGGGTTACGCGCCAACACATGACGACGGTTAGGAATGGATTCGGCCAACATGTACGGCCCGGTACCCACCGGCCATGTGTTTAAACTTAAGCCGTGCTCTGCCATGCCCGGCTGATGGTAAAAGCGGTCAGCCTCCCACGGAATAGGGGCGACAAAGGTCATAGCCAACCAATAACGAAACTGCGGATACTTGCCTGTTACCCGGATACGCAAGGTATGGTCATCTAAAGCCTGCACACCGGAAAAGGACACATCGCGCAAATCTAACCACTGTTCGCGCCCTATGCTTTCATCTTTAGCCCGTAACGCGTCGCTAAGCTCGCGTAGACCTTCAACGTGTTGTGCCATGGTGGAAAAAATGGGCGACACCACACGCGGGCTGGCTAAACGCTTGAAAGCGTACACATAATCGTGGGCGGTTAGCTCGCGGGTGCCGGTGTGTTCAAAATCGGGAATGGCGTACTTGCCCGATAACTGTTCAGGCGTCATCGGCCAGTAGTGATAGTTTTGCTCGTCCTGACGTGCAAAGGCGGGATGTGGCTGGAATAAAATGCCCGGCTTAATTGGAATGTCATAGACACTAATCGCCACCTGCTGGCCATCTACGTCGTCACTTAGCCGCTGCCCGTTTTCATCCAAATAGTAAGGCTCCACAATGCGTTCGGCGGCACGTGGAATCAACTTATAGGGGCGCGCCAAATAGTGGTAACCGTACAGCGGTTCGTAAATCGAATAGGTAAAGGGGGTTTCGTCGGTGGAATAACTACTGGCCGGGTCAAGGTACTTGGGGGAGCGTTGCGTAAACGCGGTGTACAGCACATTTTCTGCGCTTTCAGTTTGTACATAGGGGCTATTTACTGCTTGCTTGCCGCACCCAGCCAAGCCCAGTAGCAACAAAAAGGAAAGGCACCACAAGCGACGCATAGGCATTAGCATTTTCCTTGTTGCCAACAATCGTAACGCCACACCCAAGGCGCTTTCGCATCCGTACGTTCCCACAGCCCACGCTTTTGTGCGCGTGCATCTTGCTGCACGTTGACCAAATTACCATCGCGTAAAAACTTACCTTGTTTCTCGGTATTGGCCCATGCATAACCCGCAGCCACCATTTGTTCGTTAACCGTCGCCCCGCCGGTAGCATGTACATCACATACATCACGGCCATAATTGTCTTGCTCGAAACAGCGTAAATTCACGTGCTGCCCTGCTATAAGGGACGCTAAATGCTCGCGCGAGGCTTGCGCAAACGGTTGCCCCGGCTGATCGCTGTTACGGTGCTGTTCCGGTGCATCAATACTTGCCATGCGCACCCGATGGGTCGTGCCGTTCGCCTGTGCGTTAAAAGTATCACCATCAATCACTTGCCGCACTTGAACTTCAAGCAGGTACTCACCTTTAGCCGTATTAACGGCCAGCCCTTCTCCCCCATCTTCTTGTGCATTATTCCAAACGGCCGAGGCAGCTAAGACAACGATGACCCCTAAGGTTAGGTATTGACGTGGTTTCGAGCGATTACTAAACAACGCAGGGCGCTTGGACATCCGGTGCTTCCACAGAAAAAGTAGGGTTTAAATACTTGTTGAATTATAAGTTTTACGCGGATGATGTCTAGCCGCTTTATATCGGCCCCACTGCATAACGCTCTAGAAGCGCCGCCGTAGCTAATGACTTCCCTGCCAGCCCGTAAACGCCCTGACCCGATGATTGGCTTAGCCAGTGCTCGAAGGCATCAGCCACCGCATCGGGCGCGCACTCGCGCAATAAGGCCAGCTGCACTAACACCACCAATTGGCGCGCTATAAAACGCGCACTGGCGGCCTGATCCTCTGCACTCAACGTTAAACAAGCACGTAACTCGGCCACGCTACGGCTACCATAGGCCGATGAATGTAAGGCTTCGCTTAAATACTGTAGAAGTAATTCGCCAAGCTGGGGCTCGCGCTGCCACGCTTTCAGCACCTCAAGGCACATGATGTTGGCTGAGCCTTCCCAGATCGAGTTTACCGGCGCTTCGCGATACAGGCGCGGCATGATGTTGTCTTCAATGTAGCCATTACCGCCCCACACCTCCATGCACTCGCCACTTAACTGCTGCGCACGCTTACACACCCAAAACTTGGCTGCCGGAATCATCAAACGCACCAAGGCTTTATCCAACGTAGGAGACGAGTCTGGTCCACCCGCCTGCTCTAGCGCATGGGCCAAGCGCATGCCTAACCATGTGGCCGCTTCCGTTTCTAAGCCCATCTCGACCAGCACTCTTTGCATTAAAGGCTGGGCCGCTAAACTGCGCCCAAAGGCCTTGCGATGTTGCGCATGGTGCCACGCCTGTACCCATGCCTCGCGCATTAACGCCGTGCTGCCCAACACACAATCTAGCCGGGTTAAATTAGCCATGCGCATCAAGCTGGCCAAACCCCTCCCCGGCTCGCCCACTTGTACGGCGTACGCGTGATGAAACTCTACTTCGGCACTGGCATTCGATCGGTTGCCCAACTTATCTTTAAGCCGACGAATATAAAGGGTGTTCGGCGCCCCGTCAGGGCAAAAACGCGGCACAAAAAAGCACGACAAACCGGCTTCACAGCGCGCCAACACCAAATGCGCATCCGCAGTGGGTACCGAATAAAACCACTTCTCGCCTTGTAAACGGAACGCCCCTTCGCCATCGCTGTTAAAAGAAGCCGTGGCAACCGTTTGCGTCTGGCTTAAATCGGAACCCCCTTGGCGCTCGGTTAAGCCCATACCCACCACAATGGCTTCCTTGTGTGTAATGGGCACATCTCGGGCATCGTACTGGCGGTTATAAAAGTGCGGCTGCAAGGTAGCGAACCACTTTTCCTGTGCCAGCACAGGCAGTGCAGCGGATGTCATGGTTAGCGGGCACAAGGTTCCCGCTTCCACTTGACCATGTAGAAAAAAAGCCGCCGCACGCTCTACTTGCGCCCCCGGCTCGTCGGGGCTCCATGCCATAAAATGCAAGCCATAACGCATGCCCAAGGCCATTAACTGGTGCCACGACGAATGAAAATCCACACGGTTCAACGCATTACCAAGGCGATCGTAACGCTGCAATTGTGGGCTGTAGCGATTCGCCGCGTCACCCCATTCACGCACCTCGCTTGAGCCCAAACGCCTACCATACTGCTGCAACCGCTCATCAGCTTGTAACGACGACCACTTCTGCACCGCCGCTTGCAGCACGGTATCGCTGGTATATTTGTTGTAATCGCCTAAATCGCGTACTTGATTGGTGGTAGTAACTGGCATAGGTCGACTCCGGAAGAAAAGACGCTAAACGTATCCCGCTACATTTACCTATAGCTACAGCATAAAGTAGGCCATCAACTGTTAAAGTAAGGGTTTACACCTCACAGACAGAAAAAATCATGCAAGCTCGTTTTCTTTGTGCAAGCGCCGCCATCTTACTGATGCTAGGCGTAACCTTTGGTGCATTCGGTTCGCACGCCCTACGCGAGGTGGTGCACATTAATATGCTCGCCGTGTGGCATACGGCGGTGTTGTACCAAGTTATACATGGCTTGGGCCTGTTAAGTTTAGTGGCCGTACGCCAGCATTTACAACCGCGTTGCGCAACACTAGCTGGGCCGGTACTGCTGGCGGGTGCCGTGCTGTTTAGTTTTAGCCTGTATGCACTGGTGTTAACCAACGTACGGTGGCTGGGTTTTATCACCCCAATCGGTGGCACGTTAATGATTGCTGGCTGGGCCTTAGTAGCCGTTGCAGCCATCATGCCCCCTAAAAAATCAGCCAACTAAGCCGCTAAACGGTTTCATCACCCTAGCGCCATCCGTAGTAAGCCGAATCCTCAAAACGATTCCGCTACACTATGGTAACAACTGAACACAACAATAACAGCCTAAACGCCTACACCTTGCTAGGCGCTTACTTTTCCGGAGAGAACGTTGTCTTACCACGATCATCCACTTAAAGAATTTACTCGTTCGCTTCCTAAAGCTGAACTACACCTGCACATCGAAGGCACGTTAGAGCCCGAACTTATTTTCGAGATGGCCCAGCGTAATCAAATTCCCTTGGATTACCCCAGCGTTGAAGCCTTGCGGGCCGCGTATCAATTTACCGACCTGCAGTCGTTTCTAGACCTGTACTACGCCGGCGCAAAAGTACTGATTACCGAAGCCGACTTCTACGACATGACCATGGCGTATTTCAAACGCATTCATGCCGATGGCGTGGTGCATACGGAAATCATGTTCGACCCGCAAACTCACACCGTGCGCGGCGTTAGGATCGAAACCGTGTTTGCCGGTATCGCTAAAGCCTGTAGAGACGCCCACGCCCAATTGGGCATTAGCAGCTATTTAATACTTAGCTTCCTACGCCATTTAAGCGAAGACGATGCCTTTTCCACCTTGGAAGAAGCCCTACCATTGCGTGAGCAATACAGCGATTTGTGGATTGCCATTGGGCTGGATTCGGCCGAAAAAGGTAACCCACCCGAAAAATTTGCCCGCGTGTATGCGCGTTGTAAGGAATTAGGTTTCAGGTTGGTGGCCCATGCCGGTGAAGAAGGCCCCGCCCAGTACGTAACAGATGCCTTAGACATTTTGCAGGTCGAGCGCATTGATCACGGTGTGCGCAGCGAAGAAGACCCTGCACTGGTACAACGCATTATTGATGAAAAAATTGCGCTAACCGTGTGCCCGCTGTCGAACCTGAAGCTATGCGTAGTCGACGACTTAGCCATGCATAATCTGGCTCGCCTGCTGCGCCAAGGTATGAAAATCACCCTAAACTCGGACGACCCTTCGT